>JAHDYN010000218.1 GCA_023383735.1 Gammaproteobacteria bacterium
GCAGCCACACTGCAGATGCTGGCCCAGATGGGCATCAGGACGCTGGGCGAGTGTGTGCGGCTGCCGCGACAGGGCTTTGCACGCCGGTTTGGTCCGGCAAGGCTGCATGAAATCGACCAGGCTTTCGGGCGCAGTCCGGAGTTGCGGCAGGCGCATGTTGTACCGGTACATTTTTTCGACACGCTGGAATTGCCGGTTGAGACCACGGCTGTTGCTGCCTTGCTGGCAGGCTTCCAGCTGCTGCTGTCCCGCCTCGGCGAGTGTCTCAGGTCGCGACAGCTGAGCGCCGATATATTGCGTTGCCATCTCCGGCACCCGGATGGCAGCGACACGCAACTGCTTGTCCGGCTGCGCAGGCCCGCGGCAGTTTCGACGGTATTTGCCGGGCTGTTGCGCCTGCGTCTCGAGGCCCTGGTGTTGCCCGCGCCGGTCACGCTGCTGGTATTGCGGGCCAGGCTCTCTGCAGGACAGGCAGCAACCGGCAGCGATCTGCTTGGCCGCGAGTTGCAGCCGGACAGCGGCCTGTCCGGTTTGCTGGAGAGGCTGCGCGCCCGGCTTGGCAGGCAGGCGGTGCGAGGCCTTGCACTGGTTGACGAATATCGCCCCGAGCGGGCCTGGTGTCCGGTCAGCGATCCGCTGGGTCCGGGCCGGAGGGCATCACGACAGACGCAGACCCCGAACCGCAGGCCGGTGTGGATACTCCCGATGCCGCAGTTGCTGCAACAGGCTGCCGGGCAGCCGGTGCATGAGGGGGCGCTCTGTCTGGAGCGTGGCCCTGAACGCATAGAAACCGGCTGGTGGGATGGAGGCGATGTACGTCGCGATTACTACGTGGCACGCAATCGTCGTGGCGTGCGGTTGTGGATCTACCGGGATCTGCGCAGCGTAGCGAACTGGTATCTGCATGGCATCTTCGGCTGACAGTCATGCCGGCCTTCCGGCCTATGCCGAACTGCATTGCATCAGCAACTACAGTTTTCTGCGCGGGGCGTCGCATCCGGCCGAACTTGTGGCGCGGGCTGCTGAACTGGGCTATGCGGCGCTGGCGCTGACCGATGAATGTTCCGTCGCCGGCATCGTCCGCGCCCATGTCGCTGCCCGGAACCATGCGATACGACTCATTGTCGGCAGCGAGTTGCGGCTGGCCGATGGTCTGCACCTCGTGCTGCTCGCAACCGGTAGCGAGGACTATGCGGCGCTCTGTGCACTGATCACCCGTGGACGCCGTGCTGCTGTCAAGGGCAGCTACCACCTGCTGCGCACCGACCTGGAAGTACTCGGTGCTGCCTGCCTCGTGCTGTGGGTGCCGGCCGAAGACCCGCAGCCGGCCGATGCCCTCTGGCTGAAGCAGCACTTCCCCGGTCGGGTCTGGCTGGCTGTCGAGCTGCATGCCGGTGGTGATGATGAGGGCCGCGTCCGGCAGCTGACTGAACTCGCTGCTGCTGCCGGCATGCCGGCAGTTGCCGCTGGCGATGTACACATGCATGTACGCGGTCGACGGGCGTTGCAGGATACGCTCACTGCAATCCGTGCCAGGCAACCGCTGGGCAGTGGCAGTCACATCCTTCATCGGAACGGCGAACGACATCTGCGCAGCCGTGCCGCGCTTGCAGGGATCTATCCGGCAGAACTGCTGGCCAACACGCTGGAGATTGCCCGCCGCTGCCACTTTTCCCTGGATGAGCTGCAGTACCGGTATCCGCAGGAACTCGTCCCGGCCGGCCACACGCCGGCCAGCCATCTCCGTTCACGCGTACGGGAAGGACTGCGTGAACGCTGGCCGGGCGGCGCAAACGTACAGGTCATGCAGCTCGTGGAGCATGAGCTGCAGCTGATCAGCGAACTCGGCTACGAAGCCTATTTTCTGACTGTGGACGATATCGTGCGCTTTGCGCGCAGCCGCGGCATCCTCTGTCAGGGGCGTGGCTCGGCGGCGAATTCCGCCGTGTGTTTTTGTCTGGGCATCACGGCGGTCGATCCGTCGCGCATGTCGATGCTCTTCGAGCGCTTCATGTCCCGTGAGCGGAACGAGCCGCCGGACATCGATGTGGACTTCGAGCACGAGCGGCGCGAGGAAATCATCCAGTACATCTATGCCAGATACGGCCGCGACAGGGCGGCACTGACGGCAACGGTGATCACCTACTCGCCGCGCAGTGCGATCCGTGACGTGGGTCGCGCGCTCGGGCTGCCCGCCGCGGATATCGGGCGCGTCGCCCGTGCCATGCACTGGTGGGATGGCCGCACCGTGAAACCGGAGCGGATCGCCGAGGCCGGGCTCGATCCGGCCAGTCCGGTCATGCAGCGGCTTGTCGCCCTGGTCGCGGAACTGAACGGTTTCCCGCGCCACCTCTCGCAGCATGTCGGCGGTTTCGTGATTTCCGGTGAGCCGCTGTCGCGACTGGTGCCTGTCGAGAATGCCGCCATGGAAGAGCGCGCGGTCATTCAGTGGGACAAGAATGACCTGGACGAACTCGGCCTGCTCAAGGTGGATGTGCTTTCGCTGGGCATGCTTTCGGCAATCCGGCGGAGCTTCGCGCTGATCCGGGGCTATTCCGGCCGGGAACTCAGCCTGCACACGGTGCCGGCCGAGGATCCGGCTGTCTACACGATGATCTGCCGTGCTGACACGATGGGCGTGTTCCAGATCGAGTCGCGGGCACAGATGGCGATGCTGCCGCGACTCCGGCCGCGCTGTTACTACGACCTGGTGATCGAGGTTGCCCTGGTGCGTCCCGGCCCGATCCAGGGTGACATGGTGCATCCCTATCTGCGCCGGCGGAGCGGTGAAGAACCGGTCAGCTATCCGCGGCCTGAAGTGCGTCAGGTGCTGGAGCGGACGCTCGGCGTGCCGATCTTCCAGGAACAGGTCATGCAGCTGGCCGTCGTGGCCGCAGGCTTCACGCCCGGCGAGGCCGACCAGTTGCGTCGCGCGATGGCGGCATGGCGGCGGCAGGGCAGCCTGGAGCCTTTTGAAGAACGGCTGATCGCCGGCATGCGCGAGCGGCACTATTCGCCGGAATTCGCCCGGCAGATCTGCAGCCAGATCCGCGGTTTTGGCGAGTACGGCTTCCCTGAATCACATGCGGCGAGTTTTGCCCTGCTGGTTTATGTGTCGGCCTGGCTCAAGGCGCACGAGCCGGCGGCATTCACCTGCGCGCTGCTGAACAGCCAGCCGATGGGCTTCTATGCGCCGGCACAACTGCTCGGCAGTGCCCGGCGCAGTGGCGTCGAGGTCCGGCCGGTTGATGTCAACCAGAGCCAGTGGGAATCCACACTGGAAGCCGGTGCAGCCGGACCGCCAGCCTTGCGTCTCGGACTGTGTCTGGCCGGTGGACTGAGTCGGGATACTGCCGCACGCCTGCTGGAGGCGCGCGGCCGGCAGGCATTTGCCAGCGTGGAGGATCTGCATGTACAGACTGGCCTGCAGCAGTACGAACTGGGCATCCTGGCGTCGGCCGGAGCGCTGGCCGGCATCGCCGGGCACCGTTACCGGGCGCGATGGGAAGTGGCAGGCGTGGAGCCGATGCTGCCCTTGTTTCCGGTGTCCGGGGTGGCGGAGGGGATTCCGCTGTTGCGCTCGCCGACCGAGGCGGAGGACATCGCCGGGGACTACGCGAGCATGGGGCTCAGCCTCGGGCGTCATCCGCTGGCCCTGCTGCGCAGTGATCTGCGGCGACAGGGTTTCGTGACGGCGGAGGATCTGCGCGGGATGGCCGGGGATGAACCGGTCCGGGTTGCCGGCCTGGTGATTACACGCCAGAGGCCCGGCAGTGCCGGCGGCGTGATTTTCGTGACGCTGGAAGACGAAACCGGCCATGTGAACCTGATCGTCTGGTCCCGGATTGCAGAGCGGCAACGCCGGGAGTTGCTCGGTTCGCGCCTGCTGGCTGCCCGGGGCCGGATACAGTGTCAGGGTGATGTGCTGCACCTTGTCGTATCAGGCGTCGAGGATCGCAGTGAGCTGCTGGGTTGCCTGGATGTGCGCAGCCGGGATTTTGCATGATGCCGGCGTTTCGCCGGCTTCCGCTAATCGAGAACATTGAAATCGTCGAAGTCCTCGATTTCCCGTGCCACGCGGCGGCGTTCGAGGAAGTCCTCGAGCTTGCGCCGTGCGGAAATCATGTCCGGCCTGCTCACGAAGCGGGACTCGGCTTCGAGTTCGGCGATGAGACCTTCCACGTTGATCTCCACCGAGGCCTCG
>JAHDYN010000219.1 GCA_023383735.1 Gammaproteobacteria bacterium
CCAGCGCCCTGCCCTACGCCAACGGCTCGATCCACATCGGGCACCTGGTGGAGTACGTGCAGACGGATATCTGGGTGCGCTACCTGCGCCTCCGTGGCCATGAGGTCACCTATGTGTGCGCGAGCGACGCGCACGGCACGCCGATCATGCTCAAGGCGCGGGATGCCGGCATCGAGCCCGAAACCCTGGTGGAAAACTACCGCAGCGAACACCAGCGCGACTTCGCCGGTTTCTGCATCGGTTTCGACAACTACTACACCACCCACTCGGAAGAGAACCGCGAATTCGTCGAGCTGATCTACAGCCGGCTGCAGCAGCGCGGGCTGATCGCACAACGCACCATCCAGCAGGCCTATGACGCCGAAGCGCGGATGTTTCTGCCGGACCGCTTTGTGCGCGGCGAATGCCCGGTGTGCGGCGCTCCCGACCAGTATGGCGACAGCTGCGAGAGCTGCGGCGCCACCTATTCGCCCTCCGAGCTGAAAAACCCGCGCTCGGTGGTATCGGGTTCCGAGCCGGTACAGAAGGATTCCGAACACTTTTTCTTCCGCCTCGGTGCCTTTGAACAGAGCCTGCGGCAGTGGCACGCCGCCGGGCATGTGCACGAAAGCGTGGCCCGCAAGCTGAAGGAGTGGTTCGACGCCGGCCTGAGAGACTGGGACATCTCGCGCGATGCGCCCTACTTCGGTTTCCGTATCCCCGGCACGGACGACAAGTACTTCTATGTCTGGGTCGACGCACCGGTCGGCTACATGGCCAGCTTCAAGAACCTGGCAGCCAGCCCGGCCGGACGCGCCCGCGGCCTGTCCTTCAGCGACTACTGGGATCCCGACAGCAGCGCCGAGCTCTACCACTTCATCGGCAAGGACATCCTGTATTTCCACACGCTGTTCTGGCCTGCGCTGCTGGAAGGTGCGGGCTTCCGGCGTCCCACTGCGGTACACGTGCACGGCTTCCTGACCGTCAATGGCCAGAAGATGTCCAAGTCGCGCGGCACCTTCATCGCTGCGGCCACCTATCTGGAGCACCTGGACCCGGAGTACCTGCGCTACTACTACGCCTTCAAGCTTGGCGCGGGGCTCGACGACATCGACCTCAACCTCGAGGACTTCGTGGCCCGGGTCAACGCCGACCTGGTGGGCAAGTACGTCAACCTGGCGAGTCGCTGCGCCGGCTTCATCAGCCAGCGCTTCGATGGCCAGCTGGCTGACACGCTCGATGCACCCGAACTGCAGCAGCGCTTCATCGATGCCGGCGACAGCATCGGCGAGGCCTATGAAAGTCGCGAGTTCGGCCGGGCCATGCGCGAAACCATGGCGCTGGCCGACGAGGCCAATCGTTACATCGACGACCGCAAGCCCTGGGTGCTGGCGAAAGACCCGGCCAGCCTGCCGCGCGTGCAGGCCGTGTGTACCCAGGGTCTCAACCTGTTCCGCCTGCTGACGGTCTATCTGAAACCGGTGCTGCCGCGCGTGGCGGCCCATGCCGAGACCTTCCTGAACGGCGGCCGGCTCGACTGGGCGACGCGCCTTCAGCCGCTGCTCGGCACGCGCATCGCCGCCTATGAAGCCCTGCTGGTCCGGGTTGATCCGGACGCAATCTCACGTATGGTAAAAAGCTCCATGGACACATCCTCGGCCAAAGCCGCGACCGCCACACCTGCTGCACCGCCCGCGAAGACCGATGCACCCGCCGAGATCGAGCTCGCTGATTTCCAGAAAGTCGATCTGCGCATTGCCACCGTCATCGCCGCCGAGGCCGTCGAGGGCGCCGACAAGCTGGTGCGCCTCACGCTCGACATCGGCAGCGAACAGCGCACCGTGCTGTCCGGCATCAAGGCCGCCTATGCGCCCGCCGACCTGGTCGGCAAGCAGGTGATCCTGGTCGCCAACCTGAAGCCGCGCAAGATGCGCTTTGGCGTCTCGCAGGGCATGGTGCTCGCCGCGAGCGGCGATGCCGGACTGTTCCTGGTCGGTCCCGACAGCGGCGCCACCGCGGGCATGCGCGTGAGCTGATGGCCGAGCTGCTGCTCATCGCAGTCGGCGCCGCGACCGTCAACAATTTCGTACTGGTCCGTTTTCTCGGCCTCTGCCCGCTGCTCGGCGTGGGCTCCCGGCTCGACAGCGCCGCCGGCATGTCGCTGGCCACGGGTTTCGTGCTGACCGTGACCGCCGGCCTCAGTTATCTGCTCGACCACTGGGTGCTGCTGCCGCTCGATCTCGGCTACCTGCGCATCATCAGCTTCATCCTGCTGATTGCCGGCACCGTGCAACTGGCTGAACTCGTCATCCGGCGCCGGCATGCGCTCCTGCACCGCCTGCTGGGCATGTACCTGCCGCTGATCACCACCAACTGCGCCGTGCTGGGTGTGGCCCTGCTGAACACCGGTACCGCCGCCAGCCTGGCCGAAGCGCTGGCCACTGGCCTCGGCGCCGGGCTCGGCTTTGCCCTGGTGATGCTGCTCTTTGCCAGCCTGCGCGAGCGCCTGGAAAGCAGCGAGGTCCCGCACGCCTTCCGGGGGCCGGCCATCGCGCTGGTGACGGCCGGCATGATGTCGCTGGCCTTTCTCGGTTTCGCCGGCCTGATCCGCGTCTGAGTGCCGATGACACTCGGGGCTGGCCTGCTCACCGTGCTCGCCGTGATCATCGGCACCCTGCTGGCGCGCGCTTCTGCCCGCCTGCAGGCCGATGATGAGGCCGACGTCGAGCGCATCAATGCCGTCCTGCCCCAGACCCAGTGCGGCCAGTGTGGTTACCCGGGATGCCGGCCCTATGCCGAGGCGCTGCTGATCGGTGCCGCGGAGATCGATCAGTGCCCGCCCGGCGGTGCGGCCACCGCACGCGCGCTCGCCGGACTGCTGGGCAGCCACGGCATCCGCAAGCTGCCAATAGACCCGGCTGGCGGACGCGCGGTCATCGACGAAGCGTCGTGCATCGGCTGCACGCGTTGCGTCGAGCTATGCCCGGTCGATGCGATCATCGGTGCCGCGACCTTCAGCCATACGGTGATCGCGGCTGACTGCACCGGTTGCGAGCTCTGCATACCGGCCTGTCCGGTCGACTGCATCCGCCTGGATCCCGCGTCCGCGCCTGTCACAGCGCAAGTCCGGGCATGAGCGCACCGGCAAGCTACAACCCGCAACCGCCTCGCCCGGCCTGGGGTGTGCGCATACCGCAACGGAAGTCACTGACAACGCAGACGCCCATACTGCGTGCTCCGCCGCCAGCCCGCGTGCTGATCCCGCTCGCCCCCGGCGGCGGCCTTGGCGCAAGGCCGCTGGTCGTGCCTGGCCAGAGCGTCCGCTGTGGCGAACCGCTCGCCGCACCCGCCGCGCCCGGCCAGCCGACCATCCATGCCAGCATCGCCGGCCAGGTCACCGACATCGGGCCTCATCCGGTGGCAGGCAGCAGCGAAGCCGTGCCCTGCGTGGTCATCGAGCGCGGCGCCAGCGAAGTGTTCTGGGACGGCTATGCGGCGCAGCCGGATGCTGCCTCGCTGCCCGCCGCGGAGCTCCGCCAGCTGATCGCCAGCGCCGGGATTGTCGGCCTCGGTGGCGCGCTGTTTCCGACCGCGGTGAAACTGGCCTCGGCCGGCCAGAAGCCGCTACTGCTTCTGAACGGTGCGGAATGCGAGGCCTATATCAGCTGCGATGACATGCTGCTGCGTGAACGCGCCGGGCGTGTGGTCGCCGGCGGCCTCATCCTGTGTGCCGCCCTCGGCGCAGAACGCTGCGTGATCGCCATCAAGAACGACATGCCGGAAGCGCGCAGCGCGCTGCTCGATGCCATCGACCGCGCTGCCGATCCGCGCCTTGCCCTCTCGACGGTCACCGCGCGCTATCCGGCCGGCGGCGAACGACAGCTCATCGAGCTCGTGTTCGGCCGCGAGGTTCCGGACGGCGGACTGCCGGCAGACATCGGCGTGATCTGCCAGAACGTCGCGACAGCCGCAGCGGTCGCGGATTTTTTCCTCGATGGACGGCCGCTGATCTCGCGCATCATCACGATCAGCGGCGGCGGCATAGCAAGCCCCTGCAACATCGATGCGCGCATCGGCACACCGGTGTCTGACCTCGTCGCGCTGGCCGGTGGTTATGCCGGCACGCCGGAACGACTGATCATGGGCGGCCCGATGATGGGTATCGCCCTGCCCGATGATGCGCTGCCGGTCAGCGCCGCCACCACCTGCGTGATCGC
>JAHDYN010000220.1 GCA_023383735.1 Gammaproteobacteria bacterium
AGACCGGCCATACCGATACGGCGGGATACTGCCTGGTGTCCTCGGCCCTGCGCGACGGCATGCGGCTGATCGCGGTGGTGCTCGGCACCGACAGCCCGGCTGCGCGCGAGCGCGACTCCCATACCTTGCTGAACTACGGCTATCGCTACTGGGAGACAAAACGGGTCCTGGTGGCCGGACAGCCACTCACCGAATCACGCGTCTGGAAAGGCGAGTCGGAACTGGTCAGTATCGGCGTCAATCAGGACGTCTGGGCGACACTGCCACGCGGCAGCATCGAGAAGCTTGATGCAAAGCTCTCGCTGCCGGCGCAACTGATAGCGCCGCTCGATCCGGGCACGGCGCTTGGCACGGTCAGCCTGAGCCTCGACAAGCAGCCGATCGTCGAGGCCAGGCTGTATCCGCTCAAGCCGGTGCCCGCCGGCTCGCTCTGGCAACAGGGACGCGATACGGTCCTGCTCTGGCTCGAATAGGGAGCGCCCGCACATGGCTGCACCGCTGCACACGGCCTGGTTCAACGGCAGCTTCATGCCGCTCTCCGAAGTCCGCATTTCACCGCTGGATCGCGCCTTCCTGTTCGGCGATGCCGTCTACGAGGTGATTCCGGTCTATGCCGGACAGGCGTTCCTGCTCGATGCGCACCTGGACCGCCTGGAGCGCAGCCTGCAGGAACTCGGCATCCGCAATCCCCACCGCCGTACGGAATGGATCGACATCATCAGCGGCCTGATCGAGCAGAACGGCGGCGGGAATCTTTCGGTCTATCTGCAGCTCAGCCGCGGTGCCGACAACCGGCGCGACCACGCTTTCCCGCCGGAGAGCGTGCCGCCGACGGTATTCGGCATGGCATCGACCATGGCCGAGCCGCACCCCGACCAGCTCGGCCTGCGCGCCATAACGCTCGCCGACCAGCGCTGGGCGCGCTGCGACATCAAGTCCACGGCGCTGCTCGCCAACCTGCTGGCCCGTCAGGCGGCACGCGAGGCCGGCGCCGGTGAAGCGATCCTGCTGCGTGACGGATATCTGTCGGAGGGCTCGGCGAGTTCCGTGATCATCGTGGAACACGGCGTACTGGTCCGGCGGCCGGACGGGCCGGAGGTACTGCCGGGCACCACGACGGCGGCGATCTTCTCGGCAGCAACCGGTATCGGCCTGAGCTGCCGCGACGAAATGATCAGCGAACAGCGCCTGCGTCAGGCCGACGAGATCTGGGTTGCGGCAGCCACCCGCGGCATCACGCCGGTACTGGAGCTCGACGGCCGCAAGATCGGCGACGGCCGCCCCGGTCCGGTGTGGCGACAGGTCGCGGCAGCTTTCGAAGCCCTGAAGCCGCATGGAACCACCCATTGAACGAGGAAACGCTGCTCGAGTTCCCCTGCGCCTTCCCGCTGAAAGTGATGGGCCTGAACGAGCCGGCCTTTGAACAGTACGTGGTCGAGATCGTCCGCACCCATGCCGGCTCTGCGGCACTCGGCAAGGTCGACACGCGGCCCAGCCGCAACGGACGCTATATCGCCGTGACGGTCAACTTCACGGCCGGCAGCAAGGCCCAGCTGGACGACATCTACCGCTGCCTGAGCGCCAGCGAGCAGGTATTGTTCCTGCTCTGAGCAGCGCAAAGCGCATATTCATGCCACCACCTGTCGTCATCCGCCGCCTGCCGGGCCTCACCGACTATGCGGCTGCCGTGGCAGCCATGCAGCGTTTCACCAACGAGCGGCAACCGGACACCCCCGACGAGATCTGGCTGCTCGAGCACCCGCCGGTATATACCCTCGGCCTGAATTCCGATCCTGCCCACCTGCTCGGCACCGGGACGGTGCCTGTCGTGCAGACCGATCGTGGTGGCCAGGTGACCTACCACGGACCGGGGCAGCTGGTCGTCTATGTGATGGTCGACCTGGCCCGGGCGAAGCTCGGCATCCGCGACCTCATCAGCGCACTGGAGACAGCCGTGATCGACCTCGCCGCGAGTCACGGCATCACGGCCGTGGCACGCAGCGATGCGCCGGGCGTTTATGTCAACGGTGCCAAGCTCGCCAGCCTTGGCCTGCGCGTCCGGCGCGGGGCGAGCTATCACGGCCTGGCGCTCAACGTCACCCTGGATCTCGCGCCTTTTCGCGGCATCAATCCCTGCGGTCATGCCGGCCTGCCGGTGACCTCGCTGGAAGAACTCGGTGTGACGGCCGACCTGCATGAAACCGGAGAAGCCCTGCTGACGAATCTGAAGAGAGAACTAACCCTCGAGGGATAGCCTCGCCCGCGTATGCTGGCATCATCCCCATCAACCACAGAGGCCCCCTGAACTTGAGCACAGCCGGCATGGAGCCACAGGCCTATGTGGCGGAAATACTCGCCGCCACGACCGGATACCGCATCGCGGACTGCGACCGGCTGCTCGTCGCTGCGCAGGCCGCGCTCGCACCGGTCACCTTGATCCGTGAGGTGTACTCGCCGCTGTTGCGCAAAGCCGGCGACCTCTGGCAGAGCGGTGAACTTTCCGTGGTCCAGGAACACCTGCTGAGCAGCGCAGTGCGTCGCCAGCTTGGCCATGCCCTCGACCTGCACAATCGCTCCGCTCCCGCTGGACCCTGCCTCGCATACACCACCCTGAGCGGCGAGCGGCACGAGATGGGCAGCCTCATGCTGGCCGTGATCGGCGCAAGTCTGGGCGTGCGCGCCATCTACCTTGGCCCCGACCTGCCGGTCAGCGAGGTAGCGCGGTTCTGCGCAAATGTTCAGGTGGCGGCCGTTGCCATCAGCATCATCACCAGGCCGCAGGTCATCGATGTGGACGAACAGTTGCAGGAACTGCGCAACCTGTTGCCTGAATCGATCGACATCTGGCTCGGTGGCTACTCGGCCCTGCATCTGGAACCCGGACAGATTCCCGGCAAATGCACGCTGATTCCGGATCTCGCGGACTTCGAGCGTCGCCTGGCGGCGCTTGTACAACAAGGTGGACATCAATGACTCCGAGGCAGAAGAAACGCCTGAGCGTCGCTGCCGGCGCGTTGCTCATCGTGGGCGCGATCACGTTTGTGGTCCTGCGGCCTGCCGAACTTGCAGTGATCAAGCCGGTCAACCGGGACGTGGTCGAGGTCGTGGTCGCCAGCGGCACCCTGCGCGCGGTGCGCCAGAGCATGGTCGGCGCCGAGTCTTCGGGTGTCGTCGAGAGCCTCGAGGTCACCGAGGGGGTCAGGGTGCAGAAGGGCGACCTGCTCGGACGGCTGCGGCTGGGCGAAACCGACGCGCGGCTCGCCGGTGGACTGGCCGCGCTGCGCGCAGCCGAGACCACCCTGCGCGGCGAAGAGCTGCAGCTCGACCAGACCAGCCGCGAACTCCGCCGGGCACGCGATCTCGCGGCACGCAAGCTGGTGCCGGTCGCCGAGCTGGACGATGCCGAGTCCGCCTTCAGCGTGCAGCAGGCAAACACCGATGCCGCCCGCGCACGGCTCGCGGAAGCCCGGGCGCAGGTCGACCAGATCCGGCCCGAGTTCGGCAAGCGCGAGGTCAGGGCGCCATTCAGCGGCGTGGTGATCGAACGCATGATCGAGCCCGGAACTGCGGTATCCGCCGGCACTGCGTGGTTCACCATCGCCGAAATGTCGGCAACCGAGATCTATGTGGAGACCGACGAGAACAATCTCGGCAAGCTCGAGGTCGGTCAGCCGGCCATCGCCGTGGCGCCTGCGTACCCAGACCAGCCCTTTTCCGCCAGACTCACGCAGATCGGCCCGAACGTGGACAGCGAACGCGGTGTGGTCGGCCTGCGACTGACGACGGACAACCTGCCCGGGTTTGCGCTGCCCAACATGACCATCGACGTCAACATCGAGGTCAAGCGCAGCGCGAACGCACTGGCCCTGCCCTCGAGCGCAGTATCGCTGCGCGGCCAGCCGAGCATTCTGGCAGTCAGCGATGGCAGGCTCGAACGACGCCGGGTGGAAATCCTCGGCAGCAACCCCGAATGGGTGGCCGTTGCCGGCATCGACCCCGAAACGCTGGTGCTGCGCGAGGCCCGCGGCGCGCGTCAAGGCCAGCGCGTCCGGCCGCTCGGCGCAGCGGCATCCGGTGCGGCACGACCATGACGCTCAACTACTTCACGCTATCGGTTGCATTGCGACACCTGCGCTACGGTGTCGGCCAGTCGCTGCTGACCATCGGCGTGATCGCC
>JAHDYN010000221.1 GCA_023383735.1 Gammaproteobacteria bacterium
TCGGCCCCGGAAAGAGCTGATGCCGCGGGTTGGCGCAGGAGCGGCGCATGAAAACGCTGACTGACACCATCGGCCAGGTGCTTTGGCGCCGCGACCTGTCTGGCAGGCCCTGGCCGGAACGGCTGGCATGGACGATGGCCCGCTACCTTCATGCAGTCCTGCGCGATCTGCTGGTCGGGCAACTGACCCTGCGTGCGATGAGTCTGGTCTACACCACGCTGCTGTCGGCAGTGCCCCTGCTGGCGCTCAGCTTTTCGGTCATCAAGGTGTTCGGTGTGCACAATCGCCTGCAGCCGCAGCTCTACCGCTTGATGGAGCCGCTCGGTCCCAGGGGCGTCGAGATCACCGACTGGGTGGTCAGGGCGATCGACAACCTCGAGGGTGGTGTGCTGGGCACGGTATCGCTGGTGTTCCTTGTCTATACGGCCATCGCCATGGTTGAGAAGGTCGAGTCGACCTTCAACTACATCTGGCGTGTTGCACGACCACGCAATCTTGCGCGCCGTGTCAGCGAATATCTCAGCGTATTGTTGATTGGTCCGGTGGTCATGACCTTTGCCCTGGGCCTGATCGCATCCATCGGCGCGAACTCGGTCGTGCAGACGCTGAAGGCGATCGAACCGTTTGGCGCCGCAATCGTGTCGCTGGGCCAGGTGCTGCCCTACATCCTGATCATTGCGGTATTCACTTTTCTCTACAAGTTCATGCCGAACTCCGCGGTGCGCTCTGGCGCCGCCCTGACCGGGGGTGTCGTGGCCGGCATGCTGTGGGCTTTCGCAGGCTCGGTATTTGCTTCGGTGCTTGCCATGTCCTCGAGCCGGCAGGCGATCTACAGCACCTTCGCCGTGGCCATATCGGCACTGATCTGGCTCTATGTCAGTTGGCTGATATTGCTGATCGGCGCGCAGATTGCCTTTTATGCGCAGCATCCGGTGTTGCTGCGCCTTGGACAGCAGGAGCCACGCCTCGCCAACGAGTTGCGAGAGCGCATTGCGCTGAACATCATGTACCTGGTTGGCATGGCGTTCAGGCGGGGCGACATACACTGCAGCATCGACCGGGTGTCCGGCGCAATGGGCATGCCGAGCCTTGCGCTTGCGCCGGTGCTCGCGGCGCTCGAAACCGCCGGGCTGGTGAGTGCCAATGACCAGGCGGGGTTGATGCCCGGGCGGGAAATGACCCGCATCACGCTGGCCGAGATTCTCGCTGCCGTTCGCGCCGGCGGCGATACGGGTGCCTTGCAGGGGCCAGTCTGGGCCGGTCCCGTGGATCGTGTGGCAAAGGAAGTGCAGGCCGCCATCGAGCAACGGACTGCAACGATGAGCTTGAGCGCCTTCCTGGATCAGGATGTCGTAGCCGACAGGCAGGGCGACTGATCAAGTGGCGGCGCTGCAACTTGCCCGCCTTCAGCGCATGTGCAGTTCCAGGACATCCTTGTCGGCGAGCTGATGCTCGGGCCCGACCTGCTGGCCGGCAAAAACCTCGGTGCCCCAGATCTTGGCATAGCGCAGCGCCGCGGCGATGTCCTTGTGGACCAGACGGGCGACATCGAGCACCGTCTGTCCGCGCCGGAGCGTGAACGGGCGATCCATCTCGGGCTGCTTCCCCGGCATCTTGGTATAGACGCGGACGATCTGCAGCGCCTTGAACAGCAAAGGACCCAGGGCCTCGCAGCCGGCGCCGGTTTTCGCCGAGACGCTGATGGTCGGGAAATCCAGCTCCAGCAACTCCATGAGCACCTGCACCTCGCCCTCCGGATCGTCCACGAGGTCTGTCTTGTTGGCGACCAGCAGGGCCGGCAGTTCGATGCGGAACGGATCCTCGATGATCTCCTCACCGGCCTCATCGAAAGTGGGTTCGGGTATCGGCCTGGGGCCGCGCAGTCCCGGCCAGTAGCCGTGCAGGAAGATCTTCTTCTCGGCCAGCTGCCGGATGATGGCCTGCAGGTGCTCGGCGCAGCCGGGGTCGGCGAGGTCGATCACCAGCAGCACACCGTCGGCCGGCTGCAGGGAATTGCCCATCCAGCCCTCGATGTACTCGTCGGAGATCGGCGGCAGATCCACCAGCTGGAACCACACGTCCTCGAAGCCGAGCATGCCGGGCATCGGCAACTTGGTGGTGAACGGGTAGGGGCCGATGTCGGCGCGTGATCCGGTGAGTCTCGCGTGCAACTCGGACTTGCCGGCGTTCGGCGCGCCCAGCAGGGACAGCTGTGCCGCACCTTCGGGCCGGATCGTATGTACCGGCCCTTTCTTCTTGCCGCCCTGTTTGCCGGAGCCGAGTTCCTCGGTGAGTTCCTTGATCCAGCGCTTGATGTCGCCCTGGAGATGGTCGGTGCCCTTGTGTTTCGGAATGGTCCGCAGCATCTCCTTGAGATGCTCCAGACGCTCGGCAGGCTCGCGGGCCGCGCGATAGGCTTCTTCGGCCTTGCGGTATACAGGGGTCAGGTTGGCTGGCATGGAGTCCGGGCTGGTTATGTGACGAGGCTGCGCAGTTTAGCGCGCCGGCCGACCTTCTCGCCTGTCGATCAGCGGGCGGCCACTTTCTCCGGCGCAATGCTCAGCGTGACCCAGCCATCGTCGCGCCAGTCGGACACTTCGATATTCACACCCATTACTGCTGCCTGCTGTTCAAAGCGGGGCTTGGTCCAGATTTCGTGAAGTTCCTTTTCGGTCAGGTCGTGCATGCCGAGTTGCCGGGTTGCAGCCAGCACCGTGCCATAGGGTGACTTGAAGCTGACCTTGCCCGGCTCCCGCTTTACCTCCAGTGCCAGCTGGTAGAAACAGGCGGTGCGGTCGGTCATGGCGACGAGGGCGAGCTCTTTCATGCCGGTCTGCTGGATGAACTTCCCGGTCCGCATCAGCATGGGCATCTGGCTGCGCACATCCTCTTCGACCATTTCCTTCATCAGGTCGTGATCCTTGGCGAACTGGACGTAGTTGAGCGTCAGCTTGACCAGCGCATCGTTCATCTCGTGCTGATAGGGCTTGCGCACATTCAGTGTGCGGATGACGGTTGCCACACCCTGGCCGAGTTCTGCCTCGCGGCCGGTGAAATCGTGCTGCTGTGATCCTTCGGGGGCCATCTCGCGAATGGTCTTTGCGACAGCGGCGCCGAGCTGCTCTTCCTGCCCTTCGAAGCCGCTCCATTCACCGAACTCGGCGGCGCTCGTGGGCAGCGCACGGCGGTCACGCTCGGCGGCGTGTGCGCTGGTCAGCAGCAACAGGGTGGCGGCGATGATTGCGGTGCAGCGCGATATGCTGGACATGGCAGGCTCCCTCATTTTTTGGCGATTGCTCGGTGCAGGCAGGGAATCCTACAGCAGTGCTGCGGCCAATGCGTCGTCCACCGTTTCGAGCCAGATGAAGTCGAGCTGACGGCGGGCATTTTCCGGGATGTCTTCCAGGTCCTTGCGATTCCGGGCGGGCAGCAGGACGGTATGAATACCGGCACGCAGCGCGGCCAGGGTCTTTTCCTTGACGCCGCCGACCGGCAGCACGAGACCGCGCAGGCTGATTTCGCCGGTCATCGCCACGTCGCTGCGTACCTTCCGGCCGGTGAGCAGTGAGGCGATTGCCATGAACAGCGCCACACCGGCGCTTGGACCATCCTTGGGAATTGCGCCGGCTGGCAGGTGCACGTGCAGGTCGCGCCTGTCGAATTCAAAACCACCGAGGCCCAGCGTTTCCGCACGGGTTTTCACCAGACTGAATGCCGCCTGCGCGCTCTCCTTCATGACCTCGCCCAGCTGGCCGGTGAGGATCAGCTGGCCCTTGCCCGGCATGCCGGTGGCTTCGATGAACAGGATGTCGCCGCCAACGGGTGTCCAGGCCAGCCCGGTGGCGACGCCGGAGGTGCTGGTGCGCAGGGCCACTTCGGATTCGTACTTGCGTGCACCGAGGATCTCGCGCACGGCAGCGGCATCGACGCTGACTTCGGTGGCCGTGCCTTCGGAAATCCGGACCGCAACATTGCGCAGTACCGCGCCGATCTGCCGTTCGAGGTTCCGCACGCCGGCTTCACGCGTGTAGTTGGCCACGATCTCGGCGAGCGCATCGTCGCTTACGGTGACCTGTCCGCTGTTCAGGCCGTTGGCCCGCAGCTGCCGGTCCACGAGATACCGGCGGCCGATTTCCAGCTTCTCTTCCTGTGTATAGCCGGGCAGCTCGA
>JAHDYN010000222.1 GCA_023383735.1 Gammaproteobacteria bacterium
TCGAAGGGATCATCGCCATCGCCGAAGGCGAGAACCCGCGCAACCTCGAAGCCAAGCTCAAGGGGTTTGCCGGCTGAGGCCGGCGATGCAGGACCATGGCCAGGAAACACGAGCACGAGGATCACGTCAATCACGAGGCATGGGCCATACCCTATGGCGATCTCGTGACCCTGCTGCTGGCATTCTTTGTCGTCATGTATGCGACTTCATCCGTCAATGAAGGCAAGTACAAGGTGCTTTCCGACTCGCTGAATGCCGCCTTCCGCGGCGCGCCACGCACCATGGAACCCATTTCGATCGGCGACAAGCCGGCCAAGACCAAGGGCGACGACACGGTTGCCGGCATCAAGCCCGGCCAGGTGATCAAGCTCGAAGCCGACAAGCCGCCGGAGGCGGAGCAGGCGGAGAACACCGCCCTGCAGGGCCATCTGCAGAAGATGAGCGAGGATCTCGAGTCCGCAATGCAGGAACTCATCGACCAGGAGATGATCCGGATCAAGCGCGCACCGTCCTGGGTCGAGGTCGAGATCAAGGCCGACATCCTGTTCCCCAGCGGCAGCGCCGAGATCGAGGCTTCGGCGATGGCCGTGCTGGATCGCATCGCCGCGATCCTGGCCGAACGCCCCTACCCGATCCGCATCGAGGGGCATACCGATACGCGACCGATCAGGACCAGCCAGTTCCCGTCCAACTGGGAGCTGTCGGCCGCACGGGCGGCGCGCATCGTGCGGCTCTTCGAATCGCACGGCATCGGCGCCGGCCGGATGGTTGTGGCCGGTCTCGGTGAAAACCGGCCGCTTGCCGACAACGCCACCGAAGAGGGCCGCAACCACAATCGCCGCGTCACCATTGTCATTCTCGGCAAACCGCCCGCGGACGACGACCCGATGCCCGGCGGCATCGCCGAACCTGTTGCAGAGTCAGCCGTGGAGGCCGCGACATGAACTCCGTAGACCGTATCGGCGCCGGACTGCCGACCAGACAGCTCGAGCGCATCACCGACAAGCGCCGCAATCCCGAAGCGGATCAGCGCCAGCGCCGCGAAAAAAAGCCGCCGCCGGAGAAAGGCTCCGACGGCCACGATCACATCATCGACGAACTTGCCTGAGGGGAATCACACCATGGCTCTTTTCGACACCCTGAACCTTGACGGCCTTGCAGCCGCCAGCATCGACCCCGGTCTGCTGGGCGACTTCCTGGCCGGCACAGTCACCCTGCACCCGGCCGCAAGCCTTGCCGGGAGCCTCCTTGCCCTGCTCGCGATCGCAGCGCTGAGCGTTGCGGCCACTCGCCAGAAGCGCAAGCTGAAGGCGCTGGAAGCACGCCATGACGAGGCCATGGACCGGATGCAGGCCATCGAGATCCTGCTGGCCAATTCGACCAGCGAGGCCAGCCTTCTGCGCCAGCGTTTCGAGCAACTGGCCACCCGTCACGAAAACAGCGTGAGCAGCAGCGCGAAAACCAGCCTGCGCCAGGCCATTGCCCTGTCGAAACACGGAGCAACCACCCGGCAGCTGATCGATACCTGCGAACTGAGTCAGGGCGAAGCGCACCTGATCCAGACACTCTATGGACAAGCCGTGGGCGCCCCGGTGCCTGAAGGGCTGCATTGAACAGGCATACGCCCGTGAATGCAGGATTACACCGTTTACAACAGCAGACAAAAAAACAGACGTGGGAGTTACGACGATGAGCCAGGTTCCTGATCACATACTGCAGCGGCTGCGCACCTGCACGAGCTTTCCGACACCGCCGGCGGTAGCCATGCAGGTTCTGCAGCTGGCACAGGACCCGGAAATCGACCTCGGCAAGGTGGCCGAGGCCGTCAGCGTGGATCCGGCCATTGCCGCCAAGGTCATGCGCATTGCCAATTCGGCGATGTACGCACGCCGCCGGCAGAGCACCAACCTGCGCCAGGCACTGATCGTGCTCGGCCTCAACGCTACCCTGACCCTGGCACTCAGCTTCACGCTGGTCTCGGCACTGAAGAAGAATTCGACGAAGGGCTTCGACTTCAATGCCTACTGGCGACGTACCGTTCTGGCCTCCGCGTGGGGCAAACTCCTGGCCAGCGAGACCGGCCGACGGGATGCCGAAGAGATATTCCTCGCCGCCCTGCTGCAGGACCTGGGCATGCTGGTGATCGACAAGATATGGCCGGAGGTCTATGAAGGCATCGCGCCGTTCAAGATCGAACACAGCCGGATCTGCCAGCACGAACAGAACTGCATCGGCACGGACCACCGCTCGATCGGCGCCGCGCTGTTGCGCATCTGGAACATGCCCGAGAGCCTGGTACGCGCCGTGCAGCACAGCCACGATCCGAGCGCCGCCGGCGTGGATGGCGAGGAGAAGCCCTTTGTGCGTGCAGTCGCGATGTCGGGTGAACTGAGCGACGTCTGGCTCGGCTCGCACAACGAAGTCGCGCTGCGCCGCGTTGGCCAGCAGGCTCATCGCTACCTGGGCATCCAGCCCAACCGGCTCGGCGAGCTGTTTGACGCGGTTCGCGAGCAACTGCCGGTTGCGGAGGAACTGTTCCAGATGGAGCTGTTCGACGCCGCGCAGCTGCAGGACATCACCGATGCCGCGCAGGAAACCCTCATCGTTCGCAACCTTTACCAGATCAATGCCAACGAAGAGGCCCAGCAGGAAAAACATGCGCTGGAAAAGGAACACCGCAAGCTCAAGACGGAAACGATCCGCGACGTGCTGACCAACGCCTACAACCGGCGTCACTTCGAGAACCGCCTTGGTGCCGAATTCAAGGCCTGCGCCGATTCCGGCTACAGCTGGCCGCTGTCGCTGATATTCATCGATCTCGACAAGTTCAAGGACGTCAACGACAGCCACGGCCACCAGGCTGGCGATGCCATCCTCAAGGCAGTTGCCGACCTGCTGGTCGAAACGCTGCGGGATTCGGATGTCGTGGCCCGCTATGGCGGCGACGAGTTCGTACTGCTGCTCCCAGGTGTCGACACCGACAAGGCGAACATCGTCGCGCAACGCATCTGCGCGGCAGTGCGGACCCGGAAGGCCACCATCGGGGCAGACAGGCAGGTGGGCATCACCCTGTCGCTCGGCGTTGCGACCTGCGATGCGGAACACCGCTTTGAAAATGCCCAGGCGCTGCTGGCGGCTGCCGATTCGGCGCTCTACCAGTCAAAACGCAGCGGTCGGGACCGGTTTACGCTCTACGACAAGACCGAGGCAGCCTGAAAAACGCGGCGATGAGTCACCGGGCTCAGAGACCGTAGCGCTTCATCTTCTCGGCCAGCGTGGTGCGCCGAACCTGGAGTTTTTGCGCGGCGTGGGCGATGACGCCATTGGCTTCATGCAAGGCGCGCCGGATCAGCGCAACCTCGATTTGTTCGAGGTATTCCTTGAGTGGCAGGCCCGAATCGGGCAACTCGATGTCCTGTGGCCGCGGTCCGGCGGCGCGGGCCGCCGCCACCTCCTGCCGGTCTGATTCACGCAGTGGCGCGGCTGCGGTGTAGCGGGTGGGCAGCTGCGGTATGTCGACGGCCGTACCCGGATGCAGCACGCACAGCCGTTCCAGCAGATTGGACAGCTCACGGATGTTTCCCGGCCAGGAATAGTGCTTGAGGATGCGTATGGCGCCGGGCGTGACCTGCACCGGCGAGAGTCCGGCGTTCCGGCAGCGCTCGATGATGTTCGCGATCAGATCCGGCAGGTCGTCCAGCCGCTCGCGCAGCGGCGGCAGCTCGATCGGGAAGACATTCAGCCGGTAGTAGAGGTCTTCGCGGAAGCTGTCGCCCTTGATCGCGGCTTCCAGATTGCGGTGCGTGGCCGCAATGATCCGCACATCGCACTCCCGTGGCCGGTTGTTGCCGACCCGTTCATAGATCCGTTCCTGCAGCACGCGCAGCAGCTTGACCTGCATCGGCAGGCTCATGTCGCCGATCTCGTCCAGAAACAGGGTGCCGCCCTCTGCCGCCTCGAAACGGCCGACGCGGGCGGAAATGGCGCCGGTAAACGCACCCTTTTCGTGTCCGAACAGCTCGCTCTCGAGCAGGTCGGCCGGAATCGCCCCGCAGTTGACCGGGACAAAGGGCTTGTTGGCGCGCGGTGACAGCTGGTGGATGTAGCGTGCAACCCACTCCTTGCCGGTACCCGACTCGCCGGTCACCAGCACACTGGTAGTGACCGGG
>JAHDYN010000223.1 GCA_023383735.1 Gammaproteobacteria bacterium
CCTATGGCACTGATCGGGTCGGCACCTTCAGCTTCACCGCCAAGGGTGAAATCGGCACGCTCGCCGCGCTGGGGCTTGCGGATTCCGATGACTTCTTTGGCAGCTTCCTGCACTACGAGACCTACCAGCCCATGGCGCTGGGTTTCACCGGTGCCAGCGTCGCGGTGGTGCCGCTGCCGGCCAGCGTCTGGCTGCTCGGCACCGCGATCGGCGGCCTTGCCGCGCGTCGCCGCTTCCGCCGCACCACCGGCTGAGACGCCATCGGCATGCGGGGCGGCGCACTGGCCCTCGCACTGCTGCTGGGCACGACGGCGCTGGCTGCACAGGCGCCAGCCACGCCAGCCGGGGATCCGCACTGGTACATCCCGCTCAGGCCGGCGAGCGCCGGCCCATCGCAACGGCCCGAGGCCGTGCGCCTGCGCGAGGCACTGACCCGTTACCAGACAATCGCCGCGGCCGGTGGCTGGCCGGAAATCCCGGCGGGCACGATGCTGCAAGCCGGGCTGCGCGATGAGCGAGTCGCCCTGTTGCGCGATCGCCTGCGCATCAGCGGCGATTTCAGCGGCCTGCCGGCCACCGCCGATGCCTGGTTCTTGGATCTGCCCACGGCAGCGGCACTGCAGTCCTTCCAGCGCCGCCACGCGCTGCCGGAGTCCGGCCAGCTCGACGAGCGCACGCGCACCGCACTCAACGTGCCGGTCGATGCACGCATCGCGCAGCTGCAGGCCACGCTCACCCGCTGGAACTGGCTGCCGGACGATTTCGGCCCGCGCCATCTCTGGGTCAACGTGGTCACCGGGACACTTGAAGTCGTCGAACAGCGCCAGACCGTCCTGGAAATGCGGGTGATCGCCGGGCATCCGAGCCGGCCGACACCGAGCTTTCAGGACGAGATCCGGCAGATCGTCGTCAATCCGCCCTGGTCCGTGCCGCAGACCATCGCCGTGGAAGACCTGCTGCCCGCCCAGCAGGCCGATCCGGATTTTTTCCCGCGGCTCGGCATCCGCGTCTTTCGCGGCAGCGGTGCGGCAGCCCGTGAGCTGGATCCCCGCAGGATCGACTGGCAGCGCGTCAGCCCGGAACGCTTTCCCTACCGGCTGCTGCAGAAACCCGGGCCACTGAACAGCCTCGGCCGCTACAAGCTGGTGATGGACAATCCCTGGGACATCTACCTGCACGACACCCCGTCGCGGCGGCTCTTCGACCTGTCCAGCCGCACCTTGAGTTCCGGCTGCATCCGCCTGGAGCAGCCGGACGCCCTGGTGCAGCTGCTGCTCGAGGGGAAACCGCTGCCCGCCGGCAGCCTGGACAGCACCAGAACCCGTTCGATTGCGCTGCCCCGGCCGATTCCGGTCTATGTCGTCTATCTGACATCGTGGGTTTCCCCTACGGGCGAGGTCAATTTCCGGCCAGACGTTTACGGGCGGGATGCCGGGCTGCGATAATCCCCGGCTTCGCGATTTGACTCCTCAAGGAACCCCAAGATGGCAGAACCAAAGCTCAGCGCGCCTGCGGGCGGCGCCAAGATCACGATCAGCAACGGCAAGCTGACGGTCCCGAACAACCCGATCATCCCCTTCATCGAGGGTGACGGCACCGGCCGCGACATCTGGCGCGCCTCGGTCCGGGTGCTGGATGCCGCGGTGGAAAAAGCCTATGGCGGCAAGCGCAAGATTCACTGGCTGGAGGTCTTTGCCGGCCAGAAGGCCTACGACAACTACAACACCTGGCTGCCCGACGCGACTGTCGAAGCCTGCCGCGAATACCTGGTATCGATCAAGGGTCCGCTGACCACGCCCATCGGTGGCGGCATCCGTTCACTGAACGTGGCGCTGCGCCAGCTGCTCGACCTCTACGTCTGCCTGCGCCCGGTGCGCTGGTTCAAGGGCGTACCCTCCCCGGTCAAGACGCCTGAAGAAGTCGACATGGTGATCTTCCGCGAGAACACCGAAGACATCTACGCCGGCATCGAGTTCGAGGCCGGCACCGACGGCAACAGGAAGTTCCTCGAACTGTTCAAGGCCAACTTCCCGAAGGAGTACGCCAAGATCCGCTTCCCGAACACTTCGGGCATCGGCATCAAGGCCATTTCGCAGGAAGGCACCGAGCGGCTGTTCCGCGCCGCGATCGAGTACGCCATTGCCAACAAGCGCAAGAGCGTGACGATCGTGCACAAGGGCAACATCATGAAGTACACCGAAGGCGCCTTCCGCAACTGGAGCTATGCGGTTGCAGAGCGCGAATTCGGCAGCAAGGTCTACACCTGGGACCAGTGGGAACGCACCAAGGCCGACAAGGGCGAGAAGGCTGCCAACGAGGAGCAGAAGGCGGCGCTGGCCGGCGGCGCGATCCTCATCAAGGACGCCATCGCCGACATCACCCTGCAGCAGGTGCTGACCCGCCCGTCCGAGTTCGACGTGATCGCCACGATGAACCTCAACGGTGACTACCTGTCCGACGCACTGGCCGCGCAGATCGGCGGCATCGGCATCGCACCGGGCGGCAACGTCAACTACCTGACCGGTCACGCCGTGTTCGAGGCCACGCACGGCACCGCGCCGAAGTACGCCGACCTCGACAAGGTGAACCCGGGTTCGGTGATCCTGTCCGGCGAGATGATGCTGCGCTACATGGGCTGGACGGAAGCCGCCGACAGCATCATCAGCGCGATGGACAAGACCATCGGCGACAAGACCGTCACCTACGACTTCGCCCGGCTGATGGCCGGTGCCAGCGAAGTGAAGTGCTCCGAGTTCGGCGACGCGCTGATCCGGAACATGTAAGGCTCCCTGCCGGACCCGTGTCCCGATACGAGGTTCTGCAAGCCGAACTGGGTCCACTGGCCCGTCGGCAGCATGTCGCCATCATGCTGCCGACGGTCGTCACTGCAGTCGCCCTGGCCTTCAGCACTGACAATTACCGCACCGGGCTTTTCCTGGTGCTGGCCACGCTCCTGCTGCTGCCGTTTCCCGCGCACTTCCTGTGGCGCAGCCTCTTTCCCACCTACCGCGCACGTGCCGGGCGCTGTGCGGCTATCCGTCGCGAACTCCGGCAGCTCGACCAGCGCATCGCGGCGATCTTTGCCGGCTATCGCGCGCGCCGGCAGGGCGAACACTTCAAGAAGGCCTATGAACTCGCCGGCCGGCCGGTCCGCGAGCTGGAAGAGGCGCTCTCGGTCGGCATGTTCCGCGAGCAGCGCGAGGTGTTTGTCACCGCCTTCATGCGCCAGGGCATCGCGGTGCGGGTCACCGCCTCGATCGGCTCACCGATGCGCTGCTCGGCGGCCGACAACCCGGCCCGCTGGACGGAACACATCGAGCGGCTGGGCTGCGACGAGATCCGCCAGTATCACAACCACCCGGTGCACGACGGCCATACCTCCCCCTCGCGCGCGGATGTCAGAACGTCGAAGACGCTGCGCAAGCTGCTCGGCCCGCACGGCACCCGCCTGCGCTCGCTGATCATCTGCTGGAATGCGGCGCGCGAATGGAAGGTCTTCGAACACGACACGACGGGCAGGCACTGGCTGCACTTCGAATTCGACGCCGCCGCCTAGGAGCGGCGCTCAGTTCAGCGCCGGATTGCCGGCAGCCCTGATCAGCGCCAGGAAATCCTCACCGTAGGCCGCGAGCTTGCGTTCACCAACGCCGGACACGGCCGCCAGCGCCTCACGATCCATCGGCCGCTGGCGCACCATTTCGGCCAGCGTGGCATCGTGGAACACCACATAGGGCGGCACGTTCTGGGCCTTGGCGAGCGACAGGCGCAGATCCCGCAGCGTATCCCAGAGTTCGCGGTCGCCAGGCGAGGAAAAAACCCCGGCCCCTGCCGCACCGGTCTTCCTGCTGCTGCGCCTGGCCCTGGCTGCCGGTGCCTCGCGGCGCAGCCAGAGCTGCTCCTCGCCGCGCAGCACTGCCCGGCAGGCATCGGTGAGATGCAGGCCACCATGCCCGTCCACATCGACGCTCAGCAGGCCGCGCGCGATGAGCTGGCGAAACACGCCACGCCAGGCCGTCGCGCCGAGTTCAGTGCCGATGCCAAAGGTCGAGATCCGGTCGTGGCCGAAGCGGCGGATCCGCTCTTCATCCTTGCCCAGCAGCACATCGATCAGGTACATCACGCCGAAGCGCTGACCGGTGCGATGCACGCAGGACAAGG
>JAHDYN010000224.1 GCA_023383735.1 Gammaproteobacteria bacterium
CGTCGGCCAGCGCGGCCGGAATGCGTGCCGGCACGATGGAGATATCGAGGATGCCCTGGCGATGGCTGTTCTCGGCAACGGGGAAGCACTGCGTCTGTCCCGTTTCGCCTCGCGCGAGCACGACCGACACTTCAAGGTCGAGCGGCAGCAAGGCCTCCAGTACACAGGCCTTGTCGGCGTTGTCGCGGAAGGCTGCAAGCGCCTCATCACGCGTGTTGACCCGCGCCTGGCCCTTGCCGTCGTAGCCGAAGCGCGCGACCTTGAGGATGCCGGGAAACAGAGCGCTGTCGGCGTCCGCGATGTCGGCTGCGCTGCGGATCACGGCATGGGGCCCGTGAGGCAGGCCGTGCTGCTGCAGGAAGGCCTTTTCGGCAATCCGGTCCTGGCAGATCGCAACCGCTGCAGCCGCCGGCGCAACGCGCACGGTGCGCGCCAGGTATTCGAGGCTGGGGGCGGGCACGTTCTCGAATTCGGTGGTTATCGCCTCGCAGTGAGCAGCGAGGGTGTCCAGCGCGGCCCGGTCATCGTAGGCAGCCGCGATGTGCCGGTCGGCGATGCGCCCGGCCGGGCTGTCCGGATCGGGGTCGAGTACCCAGACCTGGTAACCGAACTGGTGGGCAGCCTGCACGAAGAAGCGGCCGAGCTGGCCGCCTCCCAGCATGCCCAGTGTGGCCGGCGGAAGAATGGCCGTCATTCAGTCGTGCAACTTCATGGCCATCACGGCCTTGACCTGTCGCTGGCGAAAGGCGGCCAGCTTTTTTGCCAGCGCGGGGTCATCGCCCGCCAGCACGGCGACGGCAAACAGCGCGGCATTGGCGGCGCCTGCTTCACCGATGGCAAAGGTCGCAACCGGTATGCCCTTGGGCATCTGCACGATCGAGAGCAGGGAATCCTGGCCGGAGAGCGCCTTCGACATCACCGGGACGCCGAGTACCGGCAGGGTGGTCTTGGCGGCCAGCATGCCGGGCAGATGGGCCGCTCCGCCCGCGCCGGCGATGATCAGCCTGAGGCCGCGGCCGCGTGCATTGGCCGCGTAGTCGAACATGAGGTCCGGTGTGCGATGCGCGGAAACCACGCGCTTTTCGCAGGGCACGCCGAACTTCTGCAGGATTTCCACGGCCGCCTTGAGTGTGGGCCAGTCGGAGTCCGAGCCCATCACGACCCCAACGAGTGGTCGCGGGGTTGCTGCCGACCTGCGTTTTGCTTTGCTTGCCATCCTTGCTCCGCCCGTGGACTGGGGGTTGCTGATTCTACAGAAGGCGCCGCCGGCCACGCATCCGCGCGCTGTGCTAGGGTTGGCGGGCAGGATAATCGTGCCTGTTCATACGTGGTTCATGGCCGGACAGCAAGTCTTGCACAGCTGCGGCCGATATCGCCGGCAGGACGCCGGCGCAACTATTTCAGGAGTCAGGGCTATGCATACACAGGGAAAAACCAGACTGATGGCACTGGTGCTTGGCATCGGGCTGGCGGTCGCAGGCTGCCAGACGACCGATCCGTACACCGGTGAGCAGAAGACCAGCAATACCACCAAGGGTGCCGCGATCGGCGCCGGAGTCGGCGCAGCGATCGGCCTGATCACCGGGGACAGCTCCTCCGAGCGGAAAAAGCGCGCCCTGATCCTCGCCGGCGCCGGCGGTCTCGCCGGTGGCGCCGTCGGGAATTACATGGACAGGCAGGAAGCCAAGCTGCGCGAGCAACTCCAGGGCACGGGTGTGAGCGTCACGCGCAACGGCGACAACATCATCCTGAACATGCCGGGCAACGTGACCTTCATGACCAACAGCGCTGATATCAACGCCGCGTTCTACCAGGTGCTGAACTCGGTGGCACTGGTGCTGAAGGAGTTCGACAAGACAGTGGTGGACATCGCGGGCCATGCCGACAGTACCGGTCCCGATGACAAGAACCTCGAACTGTCGCAGCGCCGTGCCGGCAGCGTCAGCAGCTATCTCGCTGCCCAGGGCATCAATGCGCAGCGGCTGATAGCGGTTGGTTACGGGGAAACCCGCCCGATTGCCAGCAACGACACGAAGGAAGGCCGCGCGCAGAACCGGCGCGTGGAGATCACGCTGGTGCCGGTGACGCAGTAGCTTTCGGGCCGGTCAGACGGCGCTGCGCAGGGTGCGCATCGCCGTCTGTTCGATCTGCCTGACGCGCTCGGCCGAGATGCCGTAACGGGCGGCCAGCGCCTGCAGCGTGGTCTTCTTTTCGCTGAGCCAGCGCGCTTCGAGGATTTCCCGGCTGCGCGTGTCCAGGTTGTCCAGCGCATCGCGCAGGCGGTCGGCGCCCTGTTCGCGGAAATCATCGTGTTCCAGCGCCTGGGCCGGATCGCCGGACTCGCTCGCAAGGTAGAGCGCAGGGGCGTACGGGGCGTCCTCATCGGTCTCGGGGCCCGGATCGAAGCTCACGTCCTGGCCGGCGAGACGCTCTTCCATTTCCCCGACCTCGCGGCTCGTCACCCCGAGGTCCTTGGCGATCACTTCACGCTCCGCGGCCGACAGCCAGCCCAGATGCTTCTTGGCACGGCGCAGGTTGAAGAACAGCTTGCGCTGCGCCTTCGTCGTCGCGACTTTCACCAGCCGCCAGTTGCGCAGCACGTATTCGTGGATTTCGGCGCGGATCCAGTGCACGGCGAAGGACACCAGTCGCACGCCCATGTCCGGGTCAAAGCGCTTCACGGCCTTCATGAGGCCGATGTTGCCTTCCTGGATCAGGTCGCCAAGCGGCAGGCCGTAACCGGCATAACCGCGGGCGATGTGGACGACAAACCGGAGCTGGGACAGCACCAGCTGGCGCGCTGCATCCAGGTCGTTGTCATCGTGTAGCCGGCGGGCGAGCTTCAGCTCCTCGGCCTGGCTGAGGACCGGCACCTGTACAACCCGGCTGATATAGGCGTCCAGGCTGCCAAGGGGGCCGGCAAAGACCAGATCCTTGTGTCCACTGACCAGCATTGTCGAAGCGCTCATGCAGAAAACCTCCTTGCCACGATCTTAGCACTCGATGACTTAGAGTGCTAAAACGCGCTTCAGTTCCCCGTCAGAGCGTTAAAAATAACTATAAAACAATGAGTTGAGGCGTGGCTCAGTCCTTTGGGCGCAGCCCGGACAGATGCCGGGTCACGGCCAGCCAGGCCCCGCCCCAGCCGGCCACCAAGCCGCCGCCCAGCACGGCGCCGAGGGTCTCCAGGCCGACGCCGGCCAGCTCAAGCTGGCTCCCGTACAGTTCGGCGAGACGCCTGACCGGGCTGCCGAGCAGCCACAGGCTGCAGGCGAGGATCAGTATGGCCACCAGGCTGCCGAACAGGCCGTACCAGAGCCCCAGGTACAGGAAGGGCCGGCGGACGAAGTTGTCGGTTGCGCCGAGCAGTTTGGCGACCTCGATTTCCTCGGTCCGGGTCTGGATGTCGAGTCGGATCGTATTGCCGACGATGATGAGTACCGCGCCACCCAGAAGCACGGCGGCTATCCAGCCCAGGCGGGCCAGGAAGTCCAGTCCGGCGTTGAGCCGCTGCACCCACTGGAGGTCGAGCTTTACCAGGTCCACGTCGGGTGTCTGCTGAAGCTCTGCACTGAGCTTGCCGAGCTCCCCGCTGTCCATCTTCGCGGCCGGCCGCACCATGAGCGTGTGAGGCAGGGGATTGCCCTCCAGCGCAGCGAGCGCATTGGCAAAGACCGGATCCTTGCCGAGTTCCACGACCGCGGCGTCCGCGGTGATCAGCTGTACCGAGTCGATGCCCTCCCGCTTGCGCAGCTCCTGCGCCAGCATCTCGGCGCGAGCCAGAGGTGTCGCCGGCTGCATGTAGACGGAAAAATCGCGCACATCGCTCCAGTTGCCGGCAGCCGACTTGCCGGTCTGCACGAGCACGTTCAGGGCCGCTGGCAGTGCCAGTGCAATGCCGATCACCGAGACGGTCAGCAAGGTCCCGACCGGATTCCGGCTCAGCGCGCCCAGTGCACCGAGCATGTTCTGCGCGTGTCGGGCCAGCCAGATCCCGGCGCTCATGTCCCGGCTCCCGCGGCGCGATCGATGGCTGTACCGCTGCTGACCTGGCCGCCGCTCAGCACGATGCGCCGGCTGCCGAACCTCTCCACCAGCTGCAGGTCGTGACTTGCGATGAGCATCGTCACGCCGACCTCGTTGAGGCG
>JAHDYN010000225.1 GCA_023383735.1 Gammaproteobacteria bacterium
GATCGTCTGCAGGGCACTGATCGTGACATCGCCGTCGAAGTCGATCTTTGCCGCAGGCCCGGCCGGCACGCGATCCAGCCTGCCCTTGAGCCCCAGGCTGCCCGACACCAGCGTCATGCTCGACGCTTTCGCGACATAGGGCTGCAGCACCGTCAGGTCGATATCCGTCAGTTCGATCTCGGCTTGTGCCGCGAGGCTGTCGAGTTCGAGCACTGCAGCGGTGTGCAGACTGCCCTTCTCATTCACGGTGGAATCCACCGTCAGCTTCACGACCGCATCCGGCCGGGTCGTGTAGTCGCTGACCGTGAAGGCGAGCGGGTTCAGACGCAGCACCGGCACCGGCTGTAAGGAGCGGTCCTCGAAGCTCACATCCAGATTGCTGGCCGCGATGGCGGGCAAACGGACTTCCCAGTCCTGCTGCGAGTCGGTTTCCTGGGCAACCTTCGGCTCGCCCTCCGGTTCCTGAACGGTGGCACCCGCCGGCCCCTTCGTCGACGGCCGGTCCGCCGCTTCACGGGCCTCGCCGAGCAGCCCCGGCAGGTTCAGCTCGCCTTCCGGCGTCAGCCACGCAGACACCGTACCGCCGTCGATGGCCAGCGAGTCAAAGCCGAGTTGTCGTGCGGCCAGCGACAGCTGACCGCCGCTGGCCCGCAGGCTGTCGAGCACCACGTAGTCCGCCGTCCCGCCACGCGCACGCAGCGCCACACTCGCCAGCTCGAGTTCGGTGTCTGCCAGCTTCAGCTGCGGCTCTCCGGCAGCATCCGCGTACTCGTAATGGCCGCGTACGGCCAGACTGCCCTGCGCAATATCCAGAGGCAATGCGTCGCCAAGGTAGGCGGCGATGCGCGGCAGCGGCAGCTCGCTCAAGCTGAACTCACCGGCCGAGGCCGGGGGCGAGGCCTGCAGCGTCCCCTGCCAGGCAATCCGTCCCGTGTCGAAAGCGCGCGCCTCAAAACGATACCGGTGCCCGCCATCGGTGAAAGTCGTGAAGTCGGTCAGCCTGAACTCAAGCGGATCGATGTTGGCGACAAAGGCTTCGGCACGGTCCAGGTCGGCAAAGCGGATCCGGCTCTTGCTGACCCGCAGATCGGCCACCATGAGCCGCGGCAGCGGCCCGGCATCGGCCGCCTCCGACTCAGCCGACTGCAGATCGGCGAGGTTGAGCGCCCCGCCAGGCCGCACGACCGCGTGCAGCGCCAGTCCATCGACCGCGATCTCGCGGAAGGACAGCGCGCGATGCCACAGCGAGTTCAGCTCCACATCGACGCGCAGATGATCGAAGGCCAGCAGCGGCCCCCCGTCGGCATCCGGCAGGGCAAGTGCATCGACCTCCAGCGCAAGGCTGAAGGGATTGAAGCGGATTGCGCCGACTGCCAGTTCGCGGGCGTAGTCTGTCCTGACGGTATCCCGCAGAAAGCCGGTGAGAAAGCGCGGCACCGCATAGAAACCGAGCCCGGCGTATGCCGCCAGCACTCCGACGAGTGCCAGCCAGACGGCCGGGCGGCCGGGAAACGCCAATGATGTCTTGCGCCGGGTTTCGGACATGGCCGACCTCTTTTCGGTCGATGATGCGTTATGCGCCGGGGCAGCACAACCGGGCATATACTCGCTTTCGGTCATGCATAACCGGAGACTCCTCATGCGCCGCCAACTCGCGCTTCTGCTCCTTGTCGCCGCCCCCGCTGCCTTCGGCCAGGCGATCCCCGGGCACAACTGGAGCATCACCACCAGCATGGAAATGGAGGGCATGAAGCTGCCCGGGCAGAAGCAGCAGCTCTGCATTGCCGACGATGCCGAGGGGCCCGATGCGATGACGGGCGACGACCAGCGTTGCACCATGAGCGACGTCAAGAGTGCGCCCGGCAGGTACAGCTACAAGGTCACCTGCCCGGATGGCTCGGGCACCGGCGAGATGATCTATCACGGCAAGGACAGCTACACCTCGAAGATGACGATCACCGCCGACGGCGAAACGATGGTTATCGTGTCCGAGGGCAAACGCGGCGGAAGCTGCGACGCCAGGCAGGTGAACAAGCAGGTGGCGGCTCTTGAAGCCCGGGCCGCCGCGGGCATGCAGCAGTCCTGCGACGGGATGGTGGAGGCCATGCTGCCGGCCGGCCTTGATTCCGCCCAGTGCGAGGCAAAATACAAGACGCAGCTGTGCGCAAGGCTCAACACAGAGGAGGGCTACCGGACCGTCAGCGAGCGCCAGCCCGCCGGCGACCCGACCATCGATTCCGGCTTGCTGTCCTCGGTCGAAAAGTATTGTGGCGTGGCAGCCGGATCGACGCAGAAGCGCCTGTGTGACGAGGCAAACCAGCGCGAGGATCTGGATTTCCTCGGTGCCCAGTGCCCGGCACTCGCGGCACCCATTGCCCAGCGCGAGTGCGCAGGCCGCAGCTACAGCACACCGCCCGCGCAGAAGTACCGGGACTTCTGCAACAGCTATGCGCGCGACATGATGCAGGGCGGTGACAGCGGCATGGTGCCCAAGACCCAGGACGTGCTGAAGGAAGGCGCCAAGCGGCTGAAAGGGCTGTTCGGCCGCTAGGCCCGGGCAACCCGCCGATGCGCCGGTGCACGCTGGCTGCCCCGCTGCTGGCACTGGCCCTGCTGTTGCCGGCGCCCGCCACCGCAGCGGTGCCTGGTCCGCCGCCGGATCCCTGGCCGAAGGCGGCAGCGGCCTATCTCGTCATGGTCAATGGCGCAGCGCTGTGGGCGCGCAGCCCTGACCGCGCCCTGCCGCCGGCATCGCTCACCAAGATCATGACGGCGCTGCTGGCAATCGAGCACTGGGCACCGGACGAGGTCCTGACGACCAGCGCCCGCGCCGCAACGGCAACCGGTTCCCGCCTCGGACTGCGCACCGGTGACCAGCTGAGCATGGCATCGGCTTTCGACGCCATGCTGGTGAGCTCGGCAAACGATGCCTGCACCGCGCTGGCCGAGCACGTGGCCGGCAGTGTTGCGGAATTTGTACAGCGCATGAATCGCAAGGCCCGGGATCTTCGACTCGACGCCACCAGTTTTCGCAACCCCTGCGGACTCGATGCACCCGGCCATCGCGCCTCGGCCAGCGACCTGTACCGTTTGACGATGCTGGCCATGGAGCAACCGGAATTCGCGCGTGCGGTACAAAAAACCGCGATCAGCATCAGCACGGTCGGTGGACGACGCTTCAGCAGGAACAGCAGCAATCAGCTGCTTGGACGCCTGCCCGGCACCGTCGGCGTGAAGAGCGGCTTTACCAACGGGGCCGGCAAGTGTCTGGTGGCGCTCGTCCGCCGCGGCAGTGACGAGGTGGCGGTCGTGCTGCTCGATGCGCCGGATCGCTGGTGGTCCGCGTCGCTGCTCGTTGAGGATGCCTACGCGGCGCTCGATGCCAGCCGCCGCTGACATCAGCCCGCGCTGGCTGCCGCCGCTGGCCATCCTGCTGGCCGTCGCCATCGCCTATGCCAACGCGCTGCAGGCCGGTTTCCAGTTCGACGACTGGGATGTGATCGTCCGCGACCCGCGCGTACAGGACCTCGCCGCGTGGTGGAACTCGATGCCGGGCATGCGGCCGGTGCTCAAGCTGAGCTACGCGCTCAACCATGCCAGCGGTGCCGGCGTGACCGGCTTTCATGCAGTCAACGTGCTGATCCACGCCGGCAACGGCCTGCTGATCCTGTATCTGGTGCGGCGCCTGGAAATCCAGGCCGGGCACCGGGCAAGCCGGCTGGCGCTTGCCGCCGCACTGATCTTCGTCCTGCATCCGGTGCAGACCGAGGCCGTTACCTATGCCTCGGGGCGCTCTTCGTCGCTCAGCGCATTGTTTGCCCTGGCCAGCATTGCCACATGGCTGGCCGGACGCAATCGCGGATCTGGTGCCGGCATATATATGCATGTCGCCTCGCCACTGCTCATGCTGCTGGCTGCAGGCACCAAGGAAACTGCGGCGATGGTGCCGGCTGCGCTGCTGCTGTGTTCGGCAGCGGATGTTTCCCGGCCGTTCGACTGGCGGGTGTTCTGGCGGGAATCCGCACTGCACTGGATACTGCTGCTCGCGGCGATATTCGCTGCCCTGTTGTTGCCGGCCTACCAGAAGTTCCTCGCCACCAGCCTGGCCACGCGCTCCGTCATCGACAACCTGATCGCCCA
>JAHDYN010000226.1 GCA_023383735.1 Gammaproteobacteria bacterium
GGGATGAGCTGCGCACCAGGCGGCGCAACCAGTTCTTCATCGGCCTGGGTGCGGCTGTCGGCGCCGCCGGTCTCGTGATTCTCGCTTCGAATTTCGTGATGAACGGCGTGATCAGCAGCCAGAAAGCCCGCAACAAGCTGCTGGAGGACGAGATCGCGCTGCTCGACGAGCGGATTGCCGAGATTCTCGATCTGGAAGCCAAGAAAGAACGCCTGCTCGCGCGCATGGAGATCATCGAACAGCTCCAGCGCAGCCGGCCCGAAATCGTGCATGTCTTCGAGGAGCTGGCAAGGACGCTGCCCGATGGCGTGCGCCTGACCGCCGTGAAACAGGCCGGCAAGCGCGTCGAAATCCGCGGCGATGCCGAGTCGAACACCCGCGTGTCTGCCTTCATGCGCAACCTCGACAAGTCGCAGTGGTTCACGCAGCCTGACCTCGAGATCGTCGAAGTGCGCGAGGCCGGCAGCAGGAACAAGAAAGGCCTGCCCCAGGAAACCGGCGAGTTTGCCGGCCGCTCCTCGCAGTTTGTGGTCTATGCCAACCAGGTATCCGTCACGGATGATGAGGAGGTTGAAAAGTGAACTTCCTCGATGACCTCCGCAATCTGGACATCAACGATATCGGCCGCTGGCCGTTCCCGATCCAGGCCTTCTTCATCGCGCTGGTGTTCATTGTCGCCGGCGCCGGCGGCTTCTGGACCTTTGTCTGGAAGAACCAGATGCCGAAGCTGGAAAAGGCCCAGGCAGAGGAGCGCGATCTGCGCAATACCTTCGAAGCCAAGCAGCGCAAGGCGGCGAACTTCAGCGCATACAAGGCGCAGCTGGCCGAGATCGAGCGCTCCTTCGGCACGATGCTCCGGCAACTGCCGGGCAAGACCGAGATTCCCAATCTGCTGATAGACATCTCGCAGACCGGGCGCGGTGCGGGGCTGCAGGAAGAACTGTTCCAGCCATCGGATGAGAACCGCAAGGATTTCTATGCCGAGAAGCCGATCAACATCCGCCTGTCCGGCTCCTACCACGAGTTCGGCCGTTTCGTGAGCGACATCGCGGCCCTGCCGCGCATCGTCACGCTGCACGACATCGAGATCATGCCCAAGGGCAAGAATCCGGGCTTCGACGAGCTGGTGCTCAACGTCACCGCAAAAACCTATCGCTATCTGGATGAAGACGAGCTGCAGGCCCAGGCAGCAGCCGAGGCTGCCGCCAAGGGCCCGCGTGGCAAGAAGTCCAGAACGACCCGCGAGAACAGCAAAAGCAACAAGTCAGCCAAGGCCAAAGCGGGGAAGGGCTAGATGATCAGGGTTCCATCCATGCTGTACAGCTTTCGCCTTCGGCAGGCCGGTGCCGGAATCCTGCTGGCATCCACCTTGCTCACCGGCTGCGGTGGCGGCCAGTCCGATCTCATGAAGTACATCGATACCGTCAAGGCACGGCCCGGTGGTCGCATCGAGGCCTTGCCGCAGGTCAAGCCATACGAGACCTTCACTTATTCCGCCGACTCGCTGCGTTCACCTTTCGTTCCTGATGCGCCGCAGGGCCGCGCAGGCGCAATGGGTCCGCGCCCGGATTCGTCCCGCCCCAAGGAGTATCTGGAGCAGTTCCCGCTCGATACCCTTTCAATGGCCGGAACGCTTAGCCAGGGCTCGGCCAATTACGGGCTGGTACAGACCAGCGATGGTCTGCTGCACAAGGTTCTGCCGGGCAACTACATAGGCCAGTACGACGGTCGCGTGGTTGCGGTGACGCAGGCCGAGATCCAGGTTGAGGAATTGGTGCCGGATGGCATGGGTGGCTTCTACAAACGGTCGGCCTCGATCGCACTAGGAAACTGAGGCGGGTTTTTCGCGCCCGCACGGCGGGACACGGAATTTGAGTTGCCGACGCAAGAATATGGTTGGGAGTACGGGATGATGAGCACGACCAGGGGCAGTGAGATGGCAGGACCCACCGGAAGGCGGTATACCGCCAGCCGCGTCCTTGCGGCATGGATCGGTGCGCTGGCAATCGCGTTGACCGGGATGTCCACCGCGCTGGCCCAGGCCGCACTGGCCGAAAACCAGCTGAAGGATATTCAGGTCCAGGCGCTGTCAGGCGACCGCATCGAGCTGCGCCTGCTGACGTCGGGGGCCGCCTCCGAGCCGCTGGCCTTCACCATCGACAACCCGGCCCGCATCTCCCTCGATCTGCAGAACACGACGCTTGGTCTCGACAAGCGCCGCAAGGACGTCAATGTCGGCCCGCTGTCCACGATCCTGGCAGCCGAGGCTGGCGGCAAGACCCGTGTTGTCCTCAATCTCGACAAGCTGGTGCCTTACCAGACCCGCGTCGACGGCAACGCCATCGTGGTGACGCTCGGTGCGGCCGATGCCACCGCCGCTGCCGTAACGTCCTTCCCCGAGACCAGCGCTGCCCCGGCGGCTGCGCGCGACCGCGCCAGCCGCAGCGTCAGTGGTGTGGATTTCCGGCGCGGCGACAACGGTGCCGGACGGGTGGTGATCTCCCTGTCTGACCCCGCAACGCCGGTCGATGTCCGCAAGGAAGGCGATCGGGTGGTGCTGTCCTTCAATGGCGCCACGCTGCCGGCCAATCTGCAGAAGCGTCTGGACGTCACCGACTTCGCCACGCCGGTCAACTCGATCGAATCGGTGAGTACCGCCTCGGGTACCCGCATCAGCATCGCCGCCAAATTGCCGTTCCAGGAGCTCGCCTACCAGTCCGACAATGTCTTTTCCGTCGAGATTGCACCGGTGGTGGCTGTCGAACAGGACACCAAGCCCACCCTCTTTGACCCGGATCGTGAGTACATCGGCGAGCGGCTCACCCTGTCCTTTCAGGATATCGAGACCCGCGCGGTGCTGCAGCTGCTGGCCGATGTCAGCGGGCGCAACATCATCGTGTCTGACAGCGTGTCCGGCAACGTCACCCTGCGCCTGCAGAATGTGCCCTGGGACCAGGCCCTCGACATCGTGCTCGCCACCAAGGGGCTCGACATGCGCGAGAACGGCGGTGTGATCATCGTTGCGCCGGCCGACGAGATCGCCTCGCGCGAGAAGGCCGACCTCGAGGCGCGCAAGGATATCCGCGAACTCGAGCCGCTGCTGTCGGAGTTCCTGCAGGTCAACTATGCCAAGGCCGCCGACCTCGCCGAGCTGATGAAAGGCAAGGGTGGCAAGGGCAATGCGCTGCTGTCCGAGCGCGGCAGCGTAGCCATCGACGAGCGCACCAATACGCTGCTGGTGCAGGACGTCAGCGAGAATCTCGGCCAGATTCGCCGGCTGGTCAGCACGCTGGATATTCCGGTGCGCCAGGTCCTGATCGAGTCGCGCATCGTGATCGTCAATGATGATTTCAGCCGCGATCTCGGCATGCGGTGGGGTGTCACGGCAGTCAACGACACCAGCGACGGCCTGATTGCCGTAACGGGCTCTTCGACCGGCACCAACACCATCGTGAATTCGGCGCTGAACAACCAGCAGTCCACCGGCTCCATGTATCCGGTACAGCTGCCGGCGCTGGGCGATCGTTACAACGTCAACCTGCCGGTGGCAAATCCGGCCGGACGGCTCGGGCTCGCCCTGCTTGGCGAAGACTACCTGGTCGACCTCGAGTTGTCGGCGGCGCAGGCCGAAGGTCGGGGCGAGGTGATCTCCTCGCCGCGTGTGATCACGGCCAACCAGAAAGAGGCGTCCATACGCCAGGGCGTCGAGATTCCCTATCAGGAGTCCTCGTCCAGCGGCGCCACCTCCACGCAGTTCAAGGAAGCTGTCCTCAGCCTGAAGGTTAAGCCGCAGATCACGCCTGATGACCGGATCATCCTGGATCTCACGGTCACCAAGGACAGCGTCGGGCAGGTGGTCTCCGATGAGCGTGGCGGATCGATACCGAGTATCGATACGCGCGAAGTGGTGACGCAGGTGCTGGTCAACAACGGCCAGACCGTGGTGCTCGGCGGTGTCTACGAGACGGAAGAGGGTGAGCAGGTCAGCAAGGTACCGTTCCTCGGTGATATCCCCGGTGTCGGCGTGCTGTTCCGCTCCACCCGCAAGATATCCAACAAGTCCGAACTGCTGATCTTCGTGACGCCGAAGATACTCAAGGAAGG
>JAHDYN010000227.1 GCA_023383735.1 Gammaproteobacteria bacterium
GCACCAGCGTACCTTCGTAATTGAGACCGCCGAGGGCCTGCTCCATGCGGACCAGCCAGTCCTGCGGTTTGCCGTCTGCCCGGGCCGGGCCAACGTTAAAGACCATCAGCGCGAGAGTGGTGCAGACAAGAGCCCGTCGTGCGCCGCGCTGCCGGTGCATCATTTTGCCGGATACTCGAAGCGCACGCCTGATGCAGCGGCATAGCTCCGGTCGTTGACAATGTGCGAATCCGCTGCCTGCACAGCAAGCGTCCCGGTGTATTCACCGTGCCATACCAGGTAGTCAGTCAGGCGCTGTCGCGAAAGCAGCGTCTGCGCCGGAAAGCTCTGCAGGATCCGCGATTCGGCAGCCACCGCCGTCGACATCAACATTCCCGTCCTGCCCGCCTGTGCCGTGACGTCCGTTGGCTGCGACGGACTCCTGATTGTCGCCATCAGAAAAATGGTCAGCAGAACAGTTGCCGCGGCAGCAAAGGGCACGAGGTTGTCCTGCCAGCGTCGGCCGGGGGCTGGCGCTGCCGGCAGCTTGTCTGTCCTGCGGGGCGATGACTGCCCGGCTTCCAGGGCAAGGCGCACCCGTTCACCGAGGTGGCGGGCATCCGGCACGACTGCCCCACCGCGCAGCGCAGCGCCAATGAGCCCGTATCGCTCCAGTCGTCCGTGTGCCGAAGGACTCCGGGTGGCCCGCGCGATCAGCAACTCCAGTTCGGCCTTCGGCAACTCATCGTCGAGCCATGCCGACAACTGTTCAGCGACGACATCCGGCATGGTCTCGGAAACCTTGCTCATCATCAGTTCACCAGGGGCCGGATGCTGGCATCGATCGCTTCGCGGGCGCGAAAGATCCGCGAACGGACCGTGCCGACCGGACAATCCATGGCCTGTGCGATTTCTTCGTAACTCAAGCCTTCGATCTCCCGCAACACGATTGCCGTCCGCAATTCATCCGGCAGGCCGGCCATTGCCCGTTCAATGGTCTGCCGCAACTGCTCCTGCATGACGAGCCCCTCCGGCGATTCCTCATCACGCAAACGGACATCGCTGGCGTAGTAATCCGGATCCTGACTGTCCAGCTCCTGTTGGGGCGGCCTGCGTTGAGCTGCGGCAAGATGGTTCTTTGCCGCGTTGATGGCAATTCGGTACAACCACGTATAGAAGGCGCTGTCGCCACGAAAGGAAGGCAATGCCCGGTACGCCTTGATGAAGGCCTCCTGGGAAACATCCAGCGCATCGGTCGGGTCACGTACAAAACGCATCACGAGTTTGACGATCTTCTGTTGGTACTTGAGAACCAGCAGGTCGAATGCGCCCCGATCCCCGCCCTGGGCACGCTCTACGAGAAGCTGGTCACCGTCGGTTGCTGCCATGCCCGTGGGTCCTGTTACGGAGTGCGGGCGCTGGTCAGTGCACCGGTCGTGTAGACCCGGATGCAAACTGAAAGTTCGCCGCACGTGATCCGCATCGCGGATTCAGAATATAAACACACTGCAAACGCGATGCAGCGTCAGACTCATTCTAACTCAAGGCAGCGAAATTAATTTCCCCGTAGACACACCAGCAGGCGACGCCAGGTATCGGCGCCGAGTTGCCGGCGCAACAGGATGATGGACGAGACGTTTCCGTCGCGATCAACCAGACGAAAACCGGTGGCGACACCGGACAGAATCCACGGCCGGCCCCTCAGTCGCTGTTCGGAGCCGCCAGACCCGTCAGTCCGGATCCGCCCTGCTGCATCCACCGTGATGGCGACCAGCGGCAGGCTCGCCAGCATCGCGCGCCGGCCCTGCAGGCAGGCAATGAAGCCGAGCGGCAGGGCACAGGCCGGCGGCAGCCCGCTGAGCCAGATCGCCAGGAGCGCGGCCAACGCCAGCACGACGATGGCTGCCGTCAGGCACCAGTGCCGTTCAACCCGAAGACCAAATGAGAAGCCGCTCGACCACATGGCGCAGACCCGGATCATCGGTGCTCACGCGCCCGGCGAGCAAGTCGACTATGTCGGGGTCCTGCCAGGAAAGGAGTTGTTCAAAGGCCCGGCGCTCGGCATCCGGGGCCAGCGGGAAATCCTCATCGAGCCAGCGCAGCAGCAGCACGTCGAGTTCGCGCATCCCGCGCCGGCACCGCCAGCGCAGCTGGCCCGGGTTCACAGCCGGCGTTCGACCAGCATGCGCTTGATCGCTGCGATCGCCCTGGCCGGATTCAGGTCCTTGGGACAGGCGTTCGTGCAGTTCATGATCGTGTGGCAGCGATACAGCCGGAAGGGATCTTCCAGGTGATCGAGGCGCTCGCCGGTGGCCTCGTCGCGCGTATCGACCAGCCAGCGATAGGCAGCGAGCAAAACCGCGGGACCGAGGTAGCGGTCGCTGTTCCACCAGTAACTCGGACAGCTTGTCGAGCAGCAGGCACACAGGATGCAGGCAGAAGGACTGTTGATCAGCTCCTGGTCCTGCTTCGACTGCGGGCGCTCGCGATCGGGCGGCGGTGGTGTCTGCGTCTGCAGCCAGGGCTTGATCGAGGCGTACTGCGCGTAGAAGTTGGTGAGGTCCGGCACCAGGTCCTTGATGACCGGCATGTGCGGCAAGGGGTAGATCTTCACGTCGCCGCGGATGTCCTCGATCGCCTGCGTGCAGGCCAGCGTGTTCAGTCCGTCGATGTTCATCGCACACGAACCGCAGATACCCTCACGGCAGGACCGACGGAATGTCAGCGTGGGATCAACCTCGTTCTTGATCTTGATGAGTGCATCGAGAACCATCGGGCCACAGCGGCCGAGATCCACCGAATAGGTGTCTACACGCGGATTCTTTCCGGTATCCGGGTCATACCGGTAAACCTGGAAATTGCGCACGCGCGTCGCGCCTTCGGCAGCCGGATAGCTCTTGCCGGGGGTGACTCTGGAATTGGCAGGCAGGGTGAACTCGGCCATGTCTAATACGTCCGCGCCTTCGGCGCGACTGTCTCCACTTCATTGGTGAGGGTCTGCAGCTTCACGGGGCGATAGTCGAACTTCACCCCGCCCTGTGCATCGATCCAGGCCAGCGTGTGCTTCATCCACTGCTGGTCGTCGCGATCCGGGAAGTCTTCACGGGCATGTGCGCCGCGGCTCTCCTGGCGACTGACAGCGCCGGTAATGGTCACCATCGCCTGGCCGAGCAGGTTGTCGAGCTCGAGCGTTTCCATCAGGTCGGTATTCCAGATCAGACTGCGGTCGCTGACCCGCACGTCGGCAAAGGACCGGAAGCTCTTGAGCAGCGCATCGACGCCTTCCTGCAGGGACTGCCCGGTACGGAATACCGCTGCATGCGACTGCATGATCCGCTGCATCTCGAGACGGATCTCCGCCGTGCCGCGTGCGCCATCGGCATTGCGCAGGCGATCAAGACGCGACACCGCGACCTCGGCGGCATCGGCACGCAAGGCCCGCTGACGGACACCCGCCGTCAGCGTTGCCGCACAGTGCTGCGCAACCGATCGCCCGAACACGACCAGATCCAGCAGGGAGTTCGATCCCAGCCGGTTCGCGCCGTGCACCGACACGCAGGCCGCTTCGCCGATCGCCATCAGGCCCGGCACCACGGTTTCCGGATTGCCGTCTTTCAGCGTCAGCACTTCACCCTGCACGTTGGTCGGCACACCGCCCATGTTGTAGTGGACGGTGGGCAATACCGGAATCGGTTCACGGGTCACGTCGACGCCGGCGAAAATCCGCGCGGTCTCGGCAATGCCCGGCAGCCGCTCGTGGATGACTTCCGGACCCAGGTGCTCGAGATGCAGGTGGATATGATCCTTGTCCGGACCCACACCGCGCCCTTCCCGTATTTCGATGGTCATGGCCCGGCTGACCACGTCGCGTGAAGCGAGGTCCTTGGCATTCGGCGCATAGCGCTCCATGAACCGGTCGCCCGCGGAGTTGGTCAGATAACCACCCTCGCCGCGCACCCCCTCGGTAATCAGGCAACCCGCTCCGTAAATACCCGTGGGATGGAATTGCACGAACTCCATGTCCTGCAGCGGCAAACCGGCACGCAGCACCATCGCATTGCCGTCGCCGGTGCAGGTGTGCGCGGAGGTGCAGGAGAAATAGGCGCGGCC
>JAHDYN010000228.1 GCA_023383735.1 Gammaproteobacteria bacterium
TGATTTCAAACAGGTCGACGTCGGCGACCTTCCAGTTGATGCTGGCCAGCAGTTTCTTCATGGCCGGACCGGGCGCGGTGGTGAACCATGCCGGGTCCTGCGCGTGGCTTGCCTGTCCGATGATCCGTGCGAGCGGTTTCAGTCCGCGGCGCTGTGCTTCGGCTTCGCTCATCAGCAGCAGCGATGCGGCGCCGTCGGAGATCGAGGAGGAGGTGGCCGCGGTCACGGTGCCGTCCTTGGCGAATGCAGCTCGCATGGTCGGGATGCGTTTGAGGTCGCAGCGTCCCGGCTCTTCGTCACTGGTGATGACCGTCTCTCCCTTCCGGTCCTTGACCGTGACCGGCGCCAGCTCGGCAGCAAAAGCCCCGGCAGCCGCGGCGGCCAGCGCACGTTGGACCGACTCGATGGCGAATTCGTCCTGCTCGCTGCGCGAGAACCCGCAACTCTTCGCCGTGGCGTCACCAAAGATGCCCATCATCTGGCCGTCGTAGGGGTTCTGCAGGCCGTCGTAGAACATGTGATCAAGGACTTCCTGGTGTCCCATGCGGTATCCGGAACGTGCCTTGGGCAGCAGATAAGGCGCGTTGCTCATCGACTCCATGCCGCCGGCAAGCACGATCGAGGCGCTGCCGGCGCGGATCATGTCGGCACCGATGTGCACGGCCTTCATGCCCGAGCCGCAGACCTTGTTGATGGTGGTTGTCGGAACCGAGTCCGGAAGCCCGGCGGCGAGCACGGCCTGTCGGGCCGGAGCCTGGCCGAGACCCGCAGCCAGAACACAACCGATCAGCGCTTCATCGATGTCGGCTGCCGGAATGCCGGAGTCGGCAAGGCAGGCTTTGCTGGCGATGGCGGAAAGTTCAGGTGCCGAAACCGGGCTCAAGGCTCCCTGAAAAGCACCGATGGGTGTGCGGCGCGCTGCCACGATAACGATCGCATCCTGAGTCAAGAGGTCTCTCCACAGAGCTGGCCATAGCCGGATGGCGGTCGATTATGCGGTGCAAAATGAGCGGCGCCAACCACGGTTTTCCCGTAGGTCCTGACCAAAGCGGCAGTTATGTCAGCTCGGGCTGGAGCAGATCCGGTTCATTGAGGTCTTCTAGGATGCTCAGGCGGGCCTGCTCGCGCAGCACATGGACCGCATCGTCGCCGCTGGCGCGCAGCGCGGGCTTGATGATGACCTCGATTCTGCCGGGTCGCGGCAGCCGCCGGGCGGCGGGCAGCATGTCGCGGCTGCCACGGATCACCACCGGGACGACCGGCAATTTGCCGCGCACCGCGGCGGCAAAGGCGCCATTGTGAAAGCGGCGCAGGCCGGGCTGGTCAAGGATCGAGCCCTCGGGAAAGAAGGCCAGCGATTCCTGCCGGCCGGCCTTGTGCAATATCCGGCGGGCGTCGGCTGCGCCCTTGTGCGTGTCCTTGCGCTCGACGAACTCGGAACCGATGCGACGTAACAGGAAGTGTGCAAAGGGCACACGGGTCATTTCACGCATGATCACGAAGCCGAATCGCGGCGGCAGGACGGCGCTGAGAATCGGACCGTCGAGATAACTCGAATGATTGGCTATGACGATGCACGGATCCTCGGGAACGTGATCGAGTCCGCTTACGGACAGCCTGGTTCCGGTGAGACTCAGCAAGCTACCTGCGGCATGGCGTACCAGTTGCCGGCGCCCTGCGATGGCTGGTGTTACGGCAACGGCAGCCAGGGTCGACAGGCTGACGGCGGCAAAAACACTGGTTGCATATACGCCGAATATGCCGTCCCCGAGCCCCCGAAACATGAACCGCATGTCGTTGTTTAGTTAAATCGTAAGTTTATGTAATTCATCATAATTTGTGAGTGCAGTCACGCCGATGCGGCAACCTTTTGCCCATACTCCAGTCCCATGAATGAGGCCCTGATTATCCTGGAGCCGGCTCGCGGGACGCTGATCAGGTTTGCGTTGTTGCCCAATTGCCCATAGCACGGGACTGAAGTGTAATGTCACCAGCGTCTGTCAACCACATCGCGGGCAGCAGCTCGAAGTCTGTATCTTCCGAGGGGATCATCGACAAGTTTCTCGATGCCATCTGGATGGAGCGGGGCCTGTCGGCCAATACGCTGGGTGCCTATCGGGCCGATCTCGCAGCCCTGCAGCGCTGGCTGGCCCAGCGTGACACCAGCCTGATCTACGCCAGCCGTGCCGACCTGCTGGCCTTCATCGCCAGCCGGGCCAAGCAGGGCTCCAAGCCGCGTTCGACCGCACGGCAGCTTTCCAGTTTCCGGCGCTTCTACCGCTTCCTGTTGCGCGAAGGCGTGATCCAGGAAGATCCGACCGTCAAGATCGACATGCCGAAGATCGGCCGCTCCCTGCCGCGCTCGCTGACCGAGTCGGAAGTGGATGCCCTGCTCGCCGCCCCGGAGACCAGCGATCCGCTCGGTCATCGGGACCGGGCCATGCTCGAGGTGCTGTATGCCACGGGCCTGCGCGTCTCCGAGCTGATCAACCTGCGCCAGAGCGAAGTCAACCTCAATCAGGGCGTGCTGCGCATTCGCGGCAAGGGAGATCGCGAGCGGCTGATTCCCTTCGGCGAGGAATCACAGCGCTGGATCCGTGAATTCATGAATGGCCCGCGTCTGGAAATCCTGCTGGAGCGCCAGAGCGAGTACCTGTTTCCGACCCGGCGTGGCGACCGCATGACCCGCCAGGCCTTCTGGCACATCATCAAGCGCTATGCGAAGAAGGCGGATATCGAGGCCAAGCTGTCCCCGCATACGCTGCGCCATGCATTCGCCACGCACCTGCTGAACCACGGTGCCGACCTCCGCGTGGTGCAGATGCTGCTGGGTCACAGCGATCTGTCCACGACACAGATCTATACCCATGTCGCGCGCGAGCGCATGAAGGAACTGCACGCCCAGCACCATCCGCGCGGCTGAGTCCTGCCCATTCTTGCTGCACCATGTTGACCTGATCGATGCACCTCGCGTGCTACGATTCGGTTCAATTCCCAAACGCTGCAAGGTGTCGTTCATGTCCGTTTTCCTTCGTGTGCTGGTGCTGACCGGCCTGGCCGTATCCGGGTTGCTTGGAGTTGCCGATTCGGGAGCCCAGGTGCCGGGTCCGTTGTCGGGCGGTTCGGTTGCCGAGGTGCGCAAACAGATTTCCGCGCGCTTTCCGGAGATCAGGCCGGAGCAGATCTCGGCCTCGCCGGTGGCTGGTCTCTACGAAGTACGGATCGGTTCGAAAATCGCCTATGTCTCTGCCGATGGCCGGTACATGGTGCAGGGCGAGATCTACGATCTGGATTCAGAGCGGAACCTCACCGAAGACCGGCTGGAGGGTGTACGCAAGGATGTGCTGGCCGGCGTCAGCGAGTCGGGCATGGTGATCTTCGCGCCCGCGAAGTATCAGGATACGGTCACGGTATTCACGGATGTCGACTGCGGCTACTGCCGCAAACTGCATCGCCAGATCGCCGAGTACAACGCGCGCGGCATACGGGTGCGCTACATGTATTTCCCGCGCAGTGGCCCGGGTACCGAGAGCTGGCTCAAGTCCGAACAGGTTGCCTGTGCGAAAGACCCGCGCGGTGCGATGACCAAATCCAAGCTGGGCGAAGTGCTGAAGGACAAACCCTGCAAGCCCAATCCGGTTGCCGAGCACTACAACGTGGGCCGGGAATTCGGGTTGCAGGGTACGCCGGCCATCGTGCTGGAGTCCGGGGAATTGATCGGTGGCTATCTGGAGCCGGCAGAGCTGGCGAAGTACCTCGCCGAGTCGAAGGTGCCCAAGGTCGCCAGCCAATAGCCCCCCGGATAACCGGGCTGGCTGCGCCGCCGGGCCGCCGGGTGCGCGGCAGGTGCCGCGCTCAGCGTTCCAGCAGCTTCAGCTTGTCCGGTTTCTTCAGCCACTCATCGGCATCGGCCGGTGGCGTGCCGGCTTCGGTGATCACCGGCCAGCCCTTTGCGAGTTCGGCATTCAGCTTGGTGAAGTGCTTCTGGTTGGCCGGCACCTCGTCTTCGGAGAAGATCGCTTCCGCGGGGCACTCGGGCTCACAAAGCGTGCAGTCGATGCACTCATCGGGGTCGAT
>JAHDYN010000229.1:0-1808 GCA_023383735.1 Gammaproteobacteria bacterium
GCAGATCGAAGCCGCCCGGATCCACATCCAGCAGATCCATGGCCGAGCGCGCGATCGCGGCATCGATGCGGCCGTCGCCCTCCACTTCGGCAAAGTCGCGCACCCGACGCAACAGCCGGTTGGCGATGCGCGGCGTGCCGCGCGCCCTGCCCGCCAGCTGTGCAGCCCCGTCCGCATCGATGGGTACGCCGAGGATGCCGGCCGAGCGCAGGATGATGGCATGCAGCTCCTCGGGCGCATAGAACTCGAGGCGCTGCACGATGCCAAACCGGTCCCGCAAGGGCGAGGTGAGCAGACCGGCCCGCGTGGTGGCACCCACCAGGGTAAACGGCGGCAGGTCGAGCTTGATGGAACGCGCCGCCGGCCCCTCGCCGATCACGATATCGAGCTGGTAATCCTCCATCGCTGGATACAGCACCTCCTCGACGACCGGACTCAGGCGGTGGATCTCGTCGACGAACAGCACATCGCGCGGCTCCAGGTTGGTGAGCATCGCGGCAAGATCGCCCGGACGTTCCAGCACCGGGCCCGAGGTGTGCCGGATGTTCACGCCGAGCTCATTGGCGATGATGCTCGCCAGCGTGGTCTTGCCAAGCCCCGGCGGGCCGAAGATCAGCGTGTGGTCGAGCGCCTCGCCGCGCTTGCGCGCAGCGGAGATGAAGATGTCCATCTGGCGCTTTACGGCCGCCTGCCCCACGTAGTCCGCCAGACGCTGCGGCCGGATGGAGCGATCGAGGGAATCCTCGCCGGCACCGGCCAGGGTCGCCACAATGCGTTCTTCAGTACTCATGTCCGCACCGCTCCCCGCAGGATCACGCGCAGCAGGTCTTCGGTGGACTGGCCCTCGTCGGGCACGCGGTCCAGCATGCGCCGCGCTTCAGGGGGCTTGTAGCCCAGCGCCAGCAGCGCATCGAGCGCCTCGGTACGCGAGTCGGCAGGAATGGCCGGCCGGCCGGAGCCCGGTTCGCCGCCGGCCAGGCCCGGGTGACGGACCCGGTCGCGCATCTCGATGATCAGGCGTTCGGCCGTCTTGCGACCGACACCGGGCAAACGCACCAGCGATGCCACATCATCGGTTTCGACGCAGCGAATGAACGCCTCGACGCTCAACCCCGACAGCACGCCCAGGGCCGTCTTTGCGCCCACGCCGCTGACCTTGAGCAGATCCCGGAACAACCGCCGCTCGACTTCCGTGCTGAAGCCGAACAGCGTGTGATGATCTTCCCGGATCAGCAGATGGGTGCACAGCTGCACCTTCTCGCCGGCGGCCGGCAGGCGAAAGCAGGTGGACATGGGCGCTTCCACTTCATAGCCGACGCCGCCGACATCGATCAGCAGGAATGGCGGCTCCTTGTGCGCCAGCACACCGCGCAGAAATCCGATCACCGGCGCGCCCCCGCGATCAGGCGCCGCGCACTGTGCAGGCGCTCGTTGAGCGGTTGTGTATGCGCATGGCACAGCGCGACGGCCAGCGCATCGGCGGCATCCACCTCGAGGGCATCCCGATGATTGAGCAGCACCGAAACCATGTGACTGACCTGGGATTTCTCGGCATGGCCGGCACCGACGATGGCCTGCTTTACCGCCCGTGCCGCGTACTCGAAAACTTCCGCACCGCAAGCAAATGTGGCGCAAATCGCGGCCGCCCTGGCCTGCCCCAGCTTGAGCGCCGAGTCGGCATTCCGGTGCATGAAAACCTGCTCGACGGCAACCGCCCCGGGCTGATACTCGAGCACCAGCGCCTGCATGCCGGAGTAGATCGTCTGCAAACGCGACGGCAGCGGGCCGGCAGCCGTGCGGATGCAGCC
>JAHDYN010000229.1:1818-4025 GCA_023383735.1 Gammaproteobacteria bacterium
TGGCCACATGCACGGAACGCCGTCCGTCGGAATCGATGATGCCAAAGCCGGTGATCCGGGAGCCGGGATCGATTCCGAGAATGCGCGTAACGCCGCTCACGCCTGGCTCCCGAGCTGCCAATGAAGATCCCGCACAACGCGGGATGATAACTGAATTGCCGCGCCAGCCAGAGCTGCCGGCCGGATCAGTGATTGATGGCGTGCAGGGCCCGACGATCGGCTGAAAGCGCGGCTTCGTGGATCGCTTCGGTGAGCGTGGGATGCGCGTGGATCGTGCGCTGCAGGTCTTCGGCACTGGCTTCGAACTCCATGGCGAGGACTGCCTCGGCAATCAGCTCGCCCGCCATCGGCCCGATGATATGCACACCCAGCAGCCGGTCCGTGGCGACGTCAGCCAGCACCTTGACCAGGCCGGCAGCCTGCTCCATGGCCCGGGCCCGCCCGCTGGCAGCGAAATTGAAGGTGCCCGCCTTGTAGGTCTGGCCGGATTCCTTGAGCTGCTCTTCGGTCTGGCCGACCCAGGCTATCTCCGGCGAGGTATAGATCACGCTGGGAATCGCCGCATAGTTGACGTGGCCGTAACGGCCGGCAATGAGGTCAGCGACCATCACGCCTTCTTCGGATCCCTTGTGGGCCAGCATCGGTCCGCGCACGAGATCACCGACCGCCCAGACATTCGCGGCCGTGGTCCGGCATTCGGCATCGACCTCTACCAGGCCGCGTTCCGTAAGCTGCACGCCGGCCAGTGGATCCAGCAAACCGTCGCTCGCCGGCCGACGCCCGACCGCGACGATCAACCGGTCGACTTCCAGGGAATGCCGGCCGCGCTCGTCTTCATAGCTCACGGTCACGCCGGTGGCCGTGGTCCGGGTTTCAGTCACCTTTGCGCCAAGGCGGATGTCCAGCCCCTGCTTCTTGAACTGCCGCTGGGCATCCTTGGCAATCTGGCCATCTGCCATGAACAGAAACCGGTCCAGCGCCTCGATGACCGTCGTCTGCGCACCCAGCCGCTGCCAGACGCTGCCGAGTTCAAGGCCGATGACGCCGCCGCCGATCACCCCGAGGCGGGCGGGCACGGCGGAGAATTCCAGCGCCCCCCAGGAGTCGACGATCTTCTCGCCGTCGAAGGCTGCGAAGGGCAACTCGACGGGCACGGAACCCGCCGCCAGTACCACGTGTTCGGCTTCCAGCAGCTCGGGTTCGCCGCTGTCCGGCGTAAAGCGGATCTTGTTTGCGGGCAGCAGATGGCCATGACCAAACAGGCTGGTGACACCGTTGGCCTTGAACAGCTCCTGTATGCCCCCGGAGAACTGGCGCACGATCGCTGCCTTGCGCTTCTGCATGAGGGCCAGGTCCAGCTCGGGCTTGCTCACGCGTATGCCGTGGCTGGCAAACTCGTGGCCGGCCCGGTGAAACAGCTCCGAGGATTCGAGCAACGCCTTGGACGGAATGCAACCCGCATTCAGGCAGGTGCCGCCCAGCGCGTGTTTGCCATCGCGGTTCTTCCAGGCATCGATACAGGCGACCCGCAGGCCGTTCTGGGCCGCACGTATGGCGGCGATGTAACCGGCCGGTCCGCCACCAATGACCACGACGTCGTATTTGCTGCTCACCGCTGTTTTCTCCCTGCCTCAGATGCCGAGCAGGAGCCGCGCCGGATCTTCGAGCGTTTCTTTCATGGCCACCAGGAACTGCACTGCTTCGCGACCATCGACGATGCGGTGGTCATAGGTCAGTGCGAGATACATCATCGGACGCGCCACGATCTGCCCGTCCACAACCATGGGCCGCTCCTGGATCTTGTGCATGCCGAGGATGCCGCTTTGCGGGGGGTTGATGATCGGCGTGGACAGGAGGGAACCGAAAACCCCGCCATTGGTCAGCGTGAAGGTGCCGCCGACCAGGTCCTCCATGCCCAGCGTGCCGTCGCGCGCCTTGTGGCCGAACTCGCCGATCGCGGCCTCGATGGCCGCCAGGCTGAGGCGATCGGCATCACGCAGCACGGGGACCACGAGCCCGCGGTCGGTGGACACCGCAACGCCGATATCGTGGTAATCGTGATAGACGATGTCCTGGCCTTCGATCGAGGCATTGACCCCGGGGTAGCGCCGCAAGGCCTCGATCGAGGCCTTGACGAAGAAACCCATGAAGCCGAGCCGCACGCCATGCTGCTTTTCGAAAGCCTCCTTGTAACGGCTGCGCAGGCC
>JAHDYN010000230.1 GCA_023383735.1 Gammaproteobacteria bacterium
CGTGCCGCTGGAAAAAGTCACGCTCGAGCGACTGCACAGGAATGTCGACACCAACCTCACGACCTGCTTCCTCTGCTGCCAGGCGGCCGCGAAGATCATGAAGGAACAGAAGGGCGGGGCGATCGTCAACATGAGTTCGCTCACCTGGCGCGGCAGCCCGATGCAGTTCAGCTACTCGGCGTCGAAGGGCGGCGTCTATGCGCTGACCCGCTCGCTGGCGCTCGCGCTCGGCCGCGATGGCATCCGCGTCAATGCAGTCGCGCCGGCCATGATCGAGGTCGAGAGCATCACCAAAACGCTGCCGCCGGAGATGTGGCAGAAGATCAAGGCCGGCGTTGGCAGCGGCTATCCGCTCGGTCGCATCGGCCGGCCCGACGAAGTGGGTGCCGCGATCGCCTTTCTCGCCTCCGACGAGGCCTCCTTCATCAGCGGACAGATCCTCGAAGTCTCCGGCGGCGCGCGATTATAGGAGCGGCGACTGCCGCGAAGCTGCTAGTGGTAGTCGTCCTCCCGCTGGTGCCGGGCGGCGAGGACGGTGACGGTCGCCGGTGGCTCGATTTCCACCAGCAGCACGTAACCCGCTGAACCGAACGGCACCAGGAGTTCCCGGTGCCGCGGCAGTTCCAGGTCGGCTTTCCGGCACGACCAGGGTGAAAACCGCAGCAGCTTGAGGCCCCGGCGGATGGCGGCCAGCGCCCGTGTTGCTGCCGCCGCGTCCTTGTCGGCGAGAAAGGCGAACAGTCGTTCCAGGTCCGCCTGGGCGTCGGCTGTGAAGCGGACCTTGTAGCGGGGCACGCCCCTGTCAGCCGCGGGGTCTGGCCCGGGCCCTGTTCAGGCGGACAGAGAGTTGCTTCACGACGTCGTCGGCAGTGACGTATTGCCCCGTGCGGCGGGCCTTCGCAGCGCTCTTCAGGCCCCGGTCGATGAATTCCTGCTGATCGCGCCGCCGGGCGATGCTGCCCTGCAGGGATTCCAGCATGAAGCCGGACAGGGTTTCACCTTCGCGAAGTACCTCCTCAGCTTCTCGCCGCAGCTCGGGTGAAACCCGCAGGGGGGGAATCGTGGTTGTCTTCATGCCGGCATGGCTCTGTATCGCAATTGCGATGCAGGATAGCCCCGCTGCCTGTCGCGGTCCAGTGGCATTTCTCCGGTTTTCGGCCAGATGGCAGGTCCCCGACGATAACGTGGGTAGTCGTCTGTGCAATCTGAAGCGTCGACTGTTGTTGACAGCCAGTGGGGATGAGTTGTTATTGTCGCTACGCGTCATTGATCAGCCGCGTCCATGAGGGGGAAGGCCTGGATGTTCGGATACTGCGCTGGCTATGCCACACCTTGCGTCAGGTCGCGTCCGGCGCGTCTCGCCTTTCTGCTGACTGCGATATCGCTCCTGACCCTCGGCTGCGCGCCGCGATCGAGTTGGGAAGAAGAAGTCAGCATCGCGCCTGGTGAGACCGTCATCGTCGAAAGGGATGCGCGTTTTGGCTCCGCGGGAGCCATCGGCTCACCCAAGTTCAGCTTCCCCACCCGACAGTCGTTGCGCGTTAACCTGGCCTCCGGCGCGACCGGGGACTGGGTTTCCAGCCTGGGCAATCGGTCCGATCCGGATTCAACACTGCGACCCCTTTATCTCCAGCGTGACGAAAACGGCCAGCTGGTCTTGGTCGTTCGCTTCTACTTCTGCGAGGACTGGGTCCGCTTCGATCGACCGAGTCCTCCCTACCTCGCGTTCCATTGGAGCGGCAAAGAATGGGATCCGACTCCGGTGCCGGCGAATTTCTGGGAACGCGCCTCCAATCTCCTGGCCAGTCCGGGGCCGAATACCGGACTGCGCTGGACTGCCGCGGAAATCGCCAAACGGAACAAGAACGCTTGGGAATACGACTCGCGTCTACGGCGCGTGGGATTCGTTCCGAATTGCGGAAATTACGCGGGCGAAGAACTTCGAAATCGCTACCCAGATCTATAGTTTGTTGGGAGTTCGTAGATGATCAGCACTCTTGAATACGGTGTGTTGGCGCGAAACGCCTACAATTTCACAGACAACAATGTGATCCGTTTGCCGGGCTGGGACCCGGTGAAGATTGTTGACGGCTGGGGCGGCTTCAGCGCCACGGTCTATCAGAAGGGGCCGGGCGGTGAGATCGTCATTTCGTTCCGTGGAACGGATGGAGAATCGATCGACTGGGACCTGATTTGGGAGCGCCTTCAGGCGTGATTTTTTCGTGTTGAAGATCGCGCCTGAAGGCGCTCCTACGGGAGCCGTTTGAGGTCTGCGAGCGCCTGCAGGGCTTGCAGCGGTGTCAGTTCGTCGGGGTTGAGTGCGGCCAGCGCTTCGCGCAGCGGATCGGGGGCCGCGGTGTCTGCGGGCGCGCTGAAATCCAGCTGCTGCTGCGGGTCGTGACGCGCCTTGTCGGCCGCCGACTGGTTTTCCAGGTGTTGCAGATAGCGGCGTGCGCGGCGGATCACCGCGGGCGGCACGCCGGCGAGGGCGGCGACCTGCAGCCCGTAGCTCTGGTTCGCCGGTCCGTCCTTCACCGCGTGCATGAACACCAGCTTGTTGCCGTACTCGGTGGCGTCGAGATGCACGTTGGCGCAGGCCGGCAACTCCTCGCCCAGCGCCGTGAGTTCGAAGTAGTGCGTGGCAAACAGGGTGAAGGCGCGCAGGCTCGTGCCGATGTGGTGGGCCGTCGCATAAGCGAGTGACAGGCCGTCGAAGGTGCTGGTGCCGCGGCCGATCTCGTCCATCAGTACCAGGCTGTGCTCGGTGGCGTTGTGCAGGATGTTGGCGGTCTCGGTCATCTCCACCATGAAGGTGGAGCGGCCACCGGCGAGGTCGTCGGCCGCGCCGATGCGCGTGAATATCCGATCGAGCGGCCCGATCTCCGCGGCTTCGGCCGGGACGAAACTGCCGATGTGCGCGAGGATCGCGATCAGCGCTGCCTGGCGCATGTAGGTGGACTTGCCGCCCATGTTCGGGCCGGTGACGATCAGCAGTCGCCGTCCGTCATCCAGCTGCAGGTCGTTCGGAATGAAGGGCGTGTCCAGCAGTTGCTCGACCACCGGATGGCGCCCGGCGCGGATGCAGAGGCCCGGTGTATCGCGGAGCGTCGGCTGGCAGTAGTTGAGCGCCTGCGCGCGCGCCGCCAGTGTCACCAGCACATCGCTCTCGGCAACGGCGGCTGCCATGCTGCGCAGTGCCGGCAGCACCGCCATCAGGGTGCCGAGCAGGCCCGCGTAGAGTTCCTTCTCGCGTGCCAGCGAGCGGTCGCGCGCCGACAGCACCTTGCCCTCGAACTCCTTCAGCTCCGGCGTGATGTAGCGCTCGGCGCCCTTCAGCGTCTGGCGGCGCTGGTAGTCGTCCGGCGCCTTGCCGGCCTGGCCACGGCTCAGTTCGATGTAGTAACCGTGCACGCGGTTGTAGCCGACCTTCAGCGAAGGCAGGCCGGTGCGCGCACGCTCGCGGCTTTCGAGATCCGTGAGGTAGCGGTCGGCATGCTCGCTGATGTCGCGCAGCTCGTCGAGGCTCGCGTCGTAGCCGGCAGCGATCACCCCGCCGTCGCGGATCAGCATCGGCGGATTCTCGATCAGCGCGCGGGCGAGCAGGGCGTGCGTGTCGGCATGGTCGCCGAGCTGTCCGGACAGCGAGCGCAGCAGCGGTGTCTCGAGTGCGGCGAGCCGGGTCTTGAGCGCCGGCAGCAGCGCGCAGGCGTTGCGCAACTGGGCCAGGTCGCGCGGCCGCGCCGAGCCCAGCGCGATGCGCGCCAGGATCCGTTCGAGATCACCGATCTCCTGCAGCGATTCGGCGAGCGCCACCGATGCGGTGCTGCGCAGGGCCTCGAGTGCCGCATAGCGCCCGCGCAGCAGCTCGCGGTCGCGCAGCGGCCGGTTGAGCCAGCGGCGCAGCAGGCGACTGCCCATCGTGGTGCCGCAGCGGTCGAGCACGCCAGCGACGCTGGCCGCCGCATCACCGCCGAGGCTGACTTCGAGTTCCAGG
>JAHDYN010000231.1:0-2635 GCA_023383735.1 Gammaproteobacteria bacterium
TGATCGACAGCTCCTCGCAGCCATAGCGGTTGAACACCCGCGTGCCGGTCGCCTCCTCGATGCAACGCCGCTCCAGTTCCGACAGCGTCATCGCCGTGGTAATGACGCCGCTCATCGGCGGCAGGCGCAGGTCGTTCTCCCGGCAGAACAGGGCAAACTGGTAAACCGAGTGCGCGTGGCCCATCAGTACGGACGGGCGGTACGCCAGGATCTGCGCATGGAAGCGCCGCAACCGTTCAGCCGAAAACTTGAGCGTATCAAGGTAGATGGTCCGGTCCTTGAGACGCGAACGCAGCCAGGTCTTCCAGTGGAAGCCCTTGTCGGTATCGCCCCAGACAGCCGCCACCTTGTCGCCGGGACGCCAGCCAGCCCAGGCGTTGTGGCGCCGGGTCGCCGCGTACTTCCAGTTCATGGCCTCCGTGTCCACGTACACGTGGAGAGGCACACCGGTCGAGCCACCGGTCCGGGTATGCAGGGTGTTTTCAGCGGAGTAGCCCTCGGAAAACAGGCCCGTACCCGCATGGCGAATGTCGTCCTTGGTCAACAGCGGCAGATGAGCCAGGTCGGCCGGCTTGCGAATGTCAGACGGAGAGATGCGGGCGCTGTCCATCCGGGCACGGTGAAAGGGGTTGTGCCGGTAACAGAATGCCATGAGTTCGGCCAGACGCCGCTCCTGCAGCCCTGCAAGTGCTTCCGGCGGGAGCCACTGGGAGGCATCCAGCTCGCGTGAATGGCGCCCATGGCTGTACCCGTCCCGTCGGGTATACAGCGGATCAGTGACGTAGCGCACGATCGGCTTGACCAGATCCATCAGCGATTTGCCTTTTGCCTGATACCGCCGGAAGTGCGACAGGCATTACCTTCAACTGTGTCGATCAAGACTACTATACTGCCCTTGCATATGGCCCTGCCGTATTCCACAGATGAACGATCCGACCCGAACCGGGCCGATGGAGCCGATTGGGCGTGTTGAAAAAGGCCCTGTACAGCGGTGCCGGCATGCTGGGTCTGTGGCGACTGACGCGACAGCTTACCCGCGACGTACCGCGGATCTTCATGTTGCACCGTTTTTCGGCGATGCCCGATGCACAACATACCGGTGCCGATGAACTGCGCAGATTCATTCATGTGGTGGGACGCGAATGCGAGTTCGTCACCATGCGCGAATGCATGGCCCGCCGGACCAATGGAAGTACATCGAGTCGCCCGCTGGCGGTGCTTACCGTCGATGACGGCTATGCGGATTTCCATGCCGTTGCCCTGCCCATCCTGCGCGAGCAGGGCGTGGCTGCCACGGTATATGCAACAGCCGGATTCATCGACGGGCAGTGCTGGCTCTGGTGGGATGCCCTGCGCCATCTCATCGATGCCCATCCGGACGGTGATCTGCGGCTGGCGATCGACTCCGGACACATGACGATGAACATCGGCGACGCCGCGTCCCGCCAGCGCGCCTGGAACGATATCGCCGACCGGCTGGTGTCCCGCAACGAGCTGCGCCCTGCCGTGCTCGCACAGCTTGAAGCGATGAGCGGCACAAAACTTCCCGGGCAACCGCCCCCCGAATATGCGGCCATGAACTGGTCGCAGCTCGCCGAACTTGAACAGGCCGGCATCGAGATCGGCGGACATACCATGACCCATGCCTTTCTGCCGTCACTGACGCCGGAAATGCTCAGGCACGAGATACATGGTGCGAAGGCATTGCTCGAGCAGCAACTGCGCGAACCGCTGCAGACATTTGCCTACCCCAATGGCATGGCTGCGGACCACTCGCCCGCCGTCGAGAAGGCGCTGTCCGACGCGGGTTTCAGCGCAGCCGTGCTGGCCTATCCGCGACCCTACGACGCGCAGCAGCCCTACCGGGTCGGCCGCTGGAGCGCACACCCCGACAGCCCCACCGTCGGACATATCATCAGTGGCGCAAGCGAACTGAAGCTGCGGGTCACTTCCTGATGGGCAGTACCGGCCACAACAGCTCGAGGTCCGCACCTGCCGGAAATCAACGGCTCAAGGTGTACTACGTCATCGACTACTACGATGGCCCGTATGCCGGCACGGAAAAGCAGCTGTATCTGCTCATCAGGGAAATGGCGGCCCGGGGCCACGATGTACGCCTGTTCGTGCTTCGCCACACGCCCTACACCCTGGAGGCGAAGGACTTTCCCTGCCCGATAGAGCTCTGTGACGTGAGCAAGATGATCTCCCTGCACGCGCTCGTGCAGATGCGGGAATTGCGGCGGAGAATCAGGCGCGACAAGCCGGACATCGTCCATGCCTTTTTCAACGACTCGGCGATTCTCGTGCCGATCTGGTGCAGAACCGCGTTTACCGCCGTGATCACCTCACGGCGGGACCTGGGCTTCTGGTACAGCCGCTCGATCTTGTGCGGACTGCGACTGGCCAACACCTGGGTCAGCCGCATCGTTTGCAACTCCGAAGCCGTGGCCAGGGTTGTCGCCAAACGCGAGCACCTGGACAAGGCAAAACTTGCCGTCATCTTCAATGCAATCCCTTTGGAGATGGACGCGCCGCCTCTCGGCATTGGCACAGCCTCCGGGCAGGCCCGGCTGCCGGCCGAGCTGCCGGACCCGGCAGACGTGAATATCTGCCTGGTCGCCACTATCCGGCCACT
>JAHDYN010000231.1:2645-3990 GCA_023383735.1 Gammaproteobacteria bacterium
CGAACGCGAGCGTGTCGACCGGGGCAAGCTGGCCGTCATCCTCAATGCGCTCCCGCCCGAGGACCCTGCGCCGGCCGTCGCTGCGGCGACCACCGGGCCGGTCCCGCCACCAGCGTCCGCTCCGGATCCGGCGGACCTCAACATCTGCCTGGTCGCGAATATCCGGCCACTCAAACGCATCGGCGACCTGGTGCTGGCTGCAGCCCAGGTATTGCAGACCTGTCCGCAGGCGCGGTTCTGGATCGCCGGCCAGGTGCCTGATACGCGCTATGCCCGGGATCTGCTCGATCTCCCCCGGCGGCTGGGCATCCAGCACCGGGTGACTTTCATGGGCAAGACGGAAGATGCCCTGCAGCTTGTACGGCGCTGCCAGATCGGTGTCCTGACCTCCGAATCAGAAGGCCTCTCCAATTCGATCATGGAGTACATGGCCTGCGGACTGCCGGTGGTGTGCACAGATGTGGGCGGCAATCCGGAACTGGTCCGGCACGCCGGGAACGGCTACCTGTTTCCGGCCGGGGATATTGCCGGACTCACCACGCACCTCATCGACCTGTGCCAGAATCCCGGCAAGCGGGCTGCGATGGGCGAGATCGGCCTGCAACACGCCGGCGATTTCAGTGTCGAGTCTGTCGTCGACCGACACGAACAGCTGTATGCCGGAGCCTGACCACTCAGGCTGTCCGGGTCCGCGCCGCTGAAGAAAAGCCGCTTACCGCCTCGAGCAGCACGGCCTCGTCCCGCGACCAGTTGAGCTGCTCGCGTACATGTCGCCGGCCCGAATCACCCATCTGCTGCCGCAGCTCGGCTGACTGCAGCTTTCGGAGGCAGGACACCAGGCTCCCGGGATCACCGTCCTGGAATGCCAGCCCACAACCGGCTTCCGCCACCACGTCCTCCAGCGCCCTTGCATTGGAGACGATCACCGGTTTGGCCAGCGCCATGTAGTCAAAGATCTTGTTGGGCAGCGTCGTGTTGGTGTGTGCGGTCACACGATGGGGTACGACGCCAACACTGCTGGCAGCGATGATCGACCGGAGCTCGGGCTGCGAACGCCAGCCGTGAAAAGTGACGAGATCGGCAACCTCCAGTTCGTCGACCAGTTGCCTGATCCCGTCTAGCGCATCGCCCGTGCCCACGACGTTGAGCGTGACATGCAGCTTCTCGCGACGCGCCAGGGCCACGGCGCGCACCACCGTATCGAGACCCCGCGTTGCATCGATGAATCCCGTGTAGACGACTGACAGCGAACCACAATCCGCGCCGGGTTCCATGTCGAGGATATCGATCGTCGGCGTGTTGCCGACAATTCTTGCCTGTGACTGTCGCTTCGTCTTTGCCATCA
>JAHDYN010000232.1:0-3035 GCA_023383735.1 Gammaproteobacteria bacterium
GGCGGCAGCGCCAAGATGGAAGGCGCCGTTGAACTTGCGGAAGAGGTCTTTCACATGCCGGTGCGCCTCGGCGTGCCGCAGCACGTGCGCGGTCTCGGCGACGTGGTGCGCAATCCGATCCACTCGACCGGAATCGGATTGCTGGTCTACGCAAGGAGCCAGGCGATACGCCAGGCGGGCGATTTGCCGGTAGGGGAAGGGTTGCGTGAGGTCTGGGGCCGGATGAGAAGCTGGTTCCAGGGGAATTTCTGAATTTGTTGTTGTCGCCAGTCATTTGCTGAAGGAGACGGAAAATGTTTGAACTGATGGATGCGTGCAGCCAGAACGCGGTCATCAAGGTGCTTGGTGTGGGCGGAGGCGGCGGCAACGCTGTCCGGCACATGGTGAGCACCGGGATCGATGGCGTGGATTTCATCTGTTGCAATACCGACGCGCAGGCATTGCGGACCTCGAACGTCCGTACCGCCCTCCAGATCGGTTGCAACATCACCAAGGGTCTGGGTGCGGGTGCCAATCCCGATGTCGGCCGTCAGGCCGCCATGGAAGACCGGGATCGCATCATCGAGGTCATCGAAGGGGCCGACATGCTGTTCATCACGGCCGGTCTTGGCGGTGGCACGGGTACCGGCGCAGCGCCGATCGTCGCGCAGGTGGCACGGGAACTCGGCATCCTCACGGTTGCCGTGGTGACCAAGCCCTTCGCCATGGAAGGCAAGAAGCGCCTGTCGATTGCCGACCAGGGCATCGCCGAACTCGGCAAGTACGTCGATTCGCTGATCACCATTCCCAACGAGAAGCTCCTGTCCGTGCTGGGCATGGAGACCACGCTGCTGGATGCCTTCAAGGCAGCGAACGAGGTGCTGCAGGGCGCCGTGCAGGGCATCGCCGAGCTGATCACCCGGCCGGGCCTGATCAACGTCGACTTTGCCGACGTGCGCACCGTGATGTCCGAGATGGGCATGGCGATGATGGGTTCGGGTTCGGCCCGGGGGCCGGATCGGGCGCGCGAAGCGGCCGAGGCGGCGATCTCCAGCCCGCTGCTCGAGGACATCAACCTGTCCGGCGCACGTGGCATCCTCGTCAACGTGACCGGTGGCGAAAACCTGTCGATCGGCGAGTTCAACCAGGTCGGTGAGGCGGTCAAGCACTGCGCATCGGAAGATGCCACGGTGGTGATCGGTACGGTCATCGATCCGGAGATGGGCGATGCGATCCGCGTGACGGTGGTGGCCACCGGTCTGGGTCAGCCAGCCGTGCGGCAGCAGCCGGTGATCCGCGTGGTTCCGCAGCCGGTGCCTGCCCCGCGGGTGGCCGAGAGCGGCCGCAATCGCCTGGAAACGGAAGCCGCGCCGGTCGATGTCTACAGCGGCTACGAGCAGCCGGCCTGGCAGCGCAAGCGGGCGGTCGGCGACCAGCTGAGCGATGGCGGTGGCGAGGGGTCCTTCGATCTGCTGGACGTACCGGCGTTTTTGCGCCGGCAGGCCGACTGAAAGGGGCCGGCATCAGGCAGTAGCGCCGGGCGGCCGGGCCAAACCCGGACCGGCGCCATTGCACGGTTTCGGCGGCCTGTGGTACGGTGCTTGCGGGTTTTTGTCTACGCCGGGAGCCGATTTTGAAACAACGGACGCTGAAAACAGCGATTCGGGCCACGGGCGTGGGCCTGCATACCGGACGCAAGGTGTTCATGACCCTGCGTCCGGCGGCCGAGAATACCGGTATCGTTTTCCGTCGCGTTGACCTCGATCCGCCGGTCCACATCAAGGCAGATGCCTTCAGCGTCGGCGAGACCATGCTGGGCACCACGCTGGTGCAGGGCGAGGTCAAGGTCGCCACCATCGAACACCTGATGGCGGCTTTTTCCGGTCTGGGAATCGACAACGCCTATGTCGACCTCAGTGCCCCCGAGGTGCCGATCATGGACGGCAGCGCTGCGCCGTTCGTGTTCCTGTTGCAGTCGGCCGGTATCGCCGAGCAGAATGCGGCGAAGAAGTTCATCCGCGTGCGCAAGACCGTGCGCGTCGAGGAAGGCGACAAGTCGGCCGAGATCAGGCCCTTTCCCGGCCTGAAGATCAATTTCCGCATCGAATTCGACCATCCGGTCTTCCGCCGCCACAGCCAGATGGCCACGGTCGACTTCTCCTCGGCGGCATTCCTCAAGGAGATTTCCCGCGCGCGGACTTTCGGTTTTGCACGCGATATCGAGATGCTGCGTACCCGTCAGCTGACGCTTGGCGGCAGCATGGACAATGCCATCGTGCTCGACGATTTCCGCATCCTCAACGAGGACGGGCTGCGTTTCGAAGACGAGTTCGTCAAGCACAAGATCCTCGATGCCGTCGGCGACATTTACCTGCTCGGCCATTGCCTGGTCGGTGAACTGACCGCCGTCAAGTCGGGACATGCGCTCAACAACAAGCTGTTGCGTGCGCTGCATGCCGATGCGTCGGCCTGGGAGCTGGTCAGCTTCGACGAGCAGCGTACGGCACCGATCTTCTACCCGGTGCCTGTCGTCGCCGTCTGATTCGTCCCGACCCGAACCTTGACCCGGCTTGCCGCCGGGAACTGCCTGCGGCAGGCCTGAAGGACCGTTTCGGCCTCGAAGCGCAGCCGCGCTGCCCGTTCCGGACTCGTCGCCGTCATGATCAGGGTGCCATCCGACCGCAGATTGCAGGCTGATACCCAGGAGCCGAGCGGTTCGCCGAGCACGGCGCGAACCTGAGTCGCCAGATCTGCATGCCGCTCCGCTGCCTGCGCGAGCGCGCCCAGCGCCTTCACCTCGCCAAACAGGGCGCCCAGCGACCGGGGCTGATTTCGTGATGTATCGCTCATGACGTGCCGCCCGTTTGTGCGCAGTTCCTTGTCCCGTCCGGGTGCCCTGGGGCATAGTCTATCGGCCGGTCGCATCAGTGTCTGGCCGGTTTATCGAAGGGGGCGCCGTGGGCACGGTTTCACAGGCAGCAACAACGCGCGGCAGGCAGCTGTTGCCAGTGCTGCTCGGCGCCGTGATTTCGCTGTCACTCGGTGGTACCGGCTTT
>JAHDYN010000232.1:3055-3988 GCA_023383735.1 Gammaproteobacteria bacterium
CCGGAAGTCGTTGCCGCTGTGCTGCCACCGGCCTTGCCTGCCGGTGGTCCGGATGAGTCGGAAGCCGCTGAACCGCCTGTCGCACCGCAGGCAATGGCAGGAGCCAGCAGGGCCGTCCTGGTTCCCGGACAATTCGCAGAACGCCTGGCCCGGCCGGTCGTCGGTGGCTGGGTATCGAGTCACTATGGCAGGCGTGCTGATCCCTTTACCGGCGACCCGGCCATGCACCGCGGCCTGGATTTCGCCGGGCCGGCCAACAGCGTGATCCTGGCGGTTGCGGCCGGTGTGGTCACCTGGTCGGGACCGCTGCGCGGCTACGGCAACCTGATCGAGATCGACCACGGCAATGGCTGGGTTACCCGCTACGGCCACAATGCCTCGAATTTCGTCCGCCCGGGTGACTATGTGAAGCCGGGTCAGACCATCGCCCTCATGGGCGCGACGGGCCGGGCCACCGGTACCCACCTGCATTTCGAAGTGCTGTATCAGGGCCGGCACATGAATCCGGCCCGCTTTGTCCCCCGCAAGGCCTGATTCGCCCGGCCGACGCGATTCCGCGTCGGCAGAAATGGCCTGTTAGAATGCGCCACCACCGCGCTGGGCGGTGACCAACTCTCAGGCAATGATCCCGGGCCCGGGAAAGACATCCCGCGCTGGCTGGGGAGGAATGTATTTTGCTGAACTGGATTACCAGGCTGTTTGGCAGCAGCAATCAAAGGCTCCTGCGCCGCTACTCGCGCGTCGTCGCCGCGGCCAACGCGCTCGAACCGACCATCAAGGCGCTGGACGATGCCGCGCTGCGGGCGAAGACGGAAGAGTTCCGTCAGCGGCTGGCCGCCGGTACGGCGCTGGATGCGCTGATTCCCGAAGCCTTTGCAGTGGTGCGCGAGGCCGCCCGGCGGACCATCGGCCTGCGCCATTTCGACGAGCAGC
>JAHDYN010000233.1:0-2502 GCA_023383735.1 Gammaproteobacteria bacterium
GGCGCGGCAGCGACGGCGGAGATGACGGCGATGGGGAATCCGCCACCCAGTCCGTGTATCTGGGCCGCGACTCACGGCTGATGGCGCGCTTTGAAATCGCCGAACGCGTTCGCGCCGAAGCACCCGGCACGCTGGCCGCGCTCAGGGCTGCCGGGATCACGCTGCGGGTTGCCAGCGGCGACCAGCCCGGTCCGGTCCGCGCAGCGGCGGACCGGCTTGGCGTGGCCGCGTGGCACGCCGGCCTTGAGCCGTCCGGCAAACTCGAACTGGTGCGCAAGCTGCAGCGGGACGGCCACATCGTCGGCATGGTCGGCGACGGCATCAACGACTCACCCGTGCTGGCCGGCGCCGACGTATCCATCGCCATCGGTACCGGCACCTCGCTGGCCCAGCACGCGGCGGACTGCATCCTGATGGGGCCGGGTCTCGGCGCACTGCCTGAAGCGCTTGCCCACGCGCGGCGCACCATGCACATCGTCCGCCAGAATCTCTGGTGGGCCGTGGCCTATAACGCAATTGCGGTGCCGCTGGCCGTCGCCGGCGTGCTCGCACCCTGGCTCGCGGCGCTCGGCATGTCGGCCAGCTCGCTCTTGGTGACCTTCAACGCGCTGCGCCTCGGACGGATACCGCAGCCCGTCGCGAATACGCCTGGCCAGGTACTGAACGAAAGCGAGGCCCGGTCTTGAGCATCATCTACGTGCTGAGTCCGCTCGGCCTGCTGCTGCTTGGTGCAGCGGTGGCGGCGTTCTTCTGGGCGGTACGCAGTGGCCAGTTCGATGACCTGGAAACACCGGCCTGGCGCATCCTGCTCGACGACGACCGCAATCCGCCACCTTAGCAACCTGAGGTAGGATCGGGACATCCTGCGCAACTGCCGGCGCCTGCCGGATGAGGGGTACATGATGCTCGCGACTTCCTATTGTGCTGCCATCTTGCTGAAAAACCGGCAGTTTTCCCGGCGACGCGGCACCACATGCTGGCTGGCCGCCGCCGTGTTCCTGCTCACGGGCCTGGCACCGGTACCTGGCCAGGCAATCACCTGGATCGAACAGGTCGAGCGATCGATGACCTGCACGAGCTTTGCCACGCCGGACGTCGAGGCACAGCTGAAAGCTCCATTTATTCCCGACGTGCGCAACCCGCGCGCGGTACAGAACTATTTTCAGGGACCTGCGCCGGACCTTCGACAGGCCCGGTTTCGCCATCTGACCATGCTGGCCGCGACAGCGTGGTGGGCCGATCTGGTCAACGACCAGCGTCTGCGCGGCGATGCATACCTCGCCGTCCAGCAACTCGCCGCACGCTATGCGACTGAAAACACCAAGGACCGGCTGTTCCGGCAGATTGCGCGCTGCGCCCAGGTCCAGGTCATGAGCGTGATGCTCGAGATCGGAGAGATCGCGGCGGCTGACCAGCTGGCGAAAGCGCTGGTGCAGGACTACGCCAGCGCCGGCCTCGTGTATACCGCCGAAGACTGGCCGCTGATCCTGGCCTTGCGCGAAGCAGTGCTGGAGCCACGCGCGAAGGCCGGCATCGAAGCACTCACGCAAGCCGCCTGGGCAATCGCCTCCACGGAGCCGATGGCAAAACAGTTCAAGCTGCGCACCAGCCGGCTCATGGCCGCTGCGGCACGTGGTTCTCTGGCCATCGGCAAGGCCGACGATGCGCGCAATCTTGCCGCCCAATCCATGTTCATCACCGGTCAACCAGCCGCTCCGGAAGCGGCGTGGCGCGCATTTCCCGTCCTCTACGATGTATTCGTTGACCGCGAAGGGCCAGACAAGGCTGCCGCGCTCATCAGCCTGCTTGGCAACCCTGCTGCCGTACCTGCCGCACTCAACGACAGGGCGACGGCATTCGAAGCGCTTGAGCGTGCGACGGTTGCAGCCGAGGCAACGGGTGATGACAAGCTCTCAGCAGCCCTGAAACTGCTGGCCAGCCGGCAGCTGACTGACTGGCGTACACCGCAGCCGCTGTCGCAGGCTTTCTATCGCCACGGCTGGAGCCGTCTGGCCGCGCAGCGCTGGTCCGAGTGGGAAGTCATGGCCCGCCACGACCCGGCATTCGCAAGCAAGCAGGCGCAGACCTACATCGGAACTGCCGATACGCTGATCGCACAGGCCCAGGACCAGTTCGTGGCCAACACCGCCGAACTGCTCTTCTATCAATACAAGATCGACAACTCCCTGCACGCATTGACCGCAATGTATCCGGCCTTGCCGCGCATGCAGCCACGCATCGAAGACACGACGTTCCGCATGGCGCAGCTGCGCTCCTTTGGCCGCATCACCCTGGCGACCGTCGCAGCAGAGCTCGGCGATGCGCGCCTGGATCCGAAGAACCGTTTTCATGTCGAGCGGTTCTTCAGCCTGTCGACACAGACGGGCACATGGATACGGGGACTCCTGAACACGGTACTGGCAGTCGATCCGGCCAAAACGCCAAGACCCAAGGCGCTGTGGGACGCCTTTTTCATGCTGGATGTGTTCTATCAGGAAACGG
>JAHDYN010000233.1:2512-3982 GCA_023383735.1 Gammaproteobacteria bacterium
TATGCAGCCTACGTCCGGCAGCAGGTACCTTCGATTGCCGAACTGGTGACGCCGAAACCCCGGTCCATCACGAACTATCAGCAGTTGCTGAAGCCTGACGAGGCCCTGATCGCGACACTGGTAACGCCCCGCGACCTGTATGTCTGGAGCCTTACTGCGCGCGGCGTCAGCCTGTCCCGAAAGAGCATCAGCGATCGCGAAGTCGGTGCGCTGGTGACCCGTCTGCGGGCCGGGCTGACACCTGCGTCCAGCGGTGGTCGCACCACCCTGCCGGACTTCGATGCGGCGGCTGCCCATGAGCTCTACCAGCTCATCTTCGAGCCGGTGGCGGCTTCCCTCAAGGATGTGAAGCATGTGATCTGGTACGGGCATGGACCACTGGGCTCGGTACCGCCGGCGGTACTCGTGGCGAAAAAACCGCCGAAAGCGTTGCTCGGCACGCCGAAGGAATTCGGCCAGACACAGTTTCTCGTCGATCGCTTTGCCTTCTCGGCGCTCGCCGACCTGTCGCTGTTTCCGGTACACCGGAACGCAACTACCCGACCGGCCCACGCCAGGGCGTTCCTCGGTGTCGGGGCGCCCATGCTGGACGCGGCAGAGGTATCCGCAGGACCGCGCTCCAAGTCCTACGATCTTGCCGGTGCGATGGATGGCAAGGCCCTGAGAGAGCTGCCGGTACTCGCCGAATCGGTGGATGAAATCAACGGTCTCGCCGCGGCGCTCGGCACAGGCAGCTCGACGATCTGGCTGGGGCCCGATGCCGATGAGAAGCGTTTCAGGGACGACGCACTGCGTGGCTACCAGGTCGTCGCGCTGGCAACCCACGGGTTCATGGCCTACGAAGTGCAGAACATTCCCGAGCCTTCATTGATGCTTGCACTGGTGCCCGATGCCAAAGACCGCTTCGATGGATTGCTGACCACGCGCGAGATCGTCGACCTGAAGCTCGATGCCGACCTGGTGGTGCTGTCAGCCTGCAACACTGCCGCAGCGGATGGCAGACCGCGCAGCGAGACCTTCACCGGTCTGACCCAGGCGTTTTTCACGGCGGGCGCCAGGACCCTGATGGCCAGTCACTGGCCCGTGATGTCCGGGGCAGCGGTGCAGCTGTCGGTGGCGACCATCGATGCATCGCGCAAGCAGAACCAGCCACTGGCGCTCAGTCTGCAGCGTGCAATGCAGACCGCGCGGCGCGATGGCGCAGCGAGCCCGATCGAGTCGCACCCCTCCTACTGGGGGCCGTTTGTCGTGGTGGGTGATGGCAACCGTGCGCTGGCGCGCTGATTCAGGGACGCGAGTCGGCCCACAGCACACCGTCGCCGATCGCTCCGGCCAGCGGATCGCCCGCCCGGATCAATGGCCGCAGGCGCTCGAAACTGTCGAAGCGCCAGCGACCGTGGTCCTGCTCCGCGAGCCATACGGCACCAGCCACGACACCCAGCGGACTCGTGTCGTTCGCAAGATCTGCCG
>JAHDYN010000234.1 GCA_023383735.1 Gammaproteobacteria bacterium
GGGGCCACTTAGATGTGTGACCATAAGGCTGGTCGCATAGGGGAGAATGGCGACAAGTATCAGGAGAAGAAGGTTCGCACCGTATGCGACGAAGTCCCCTCGTTTCATTAGTCGGGTCAAGCTTGAGTGAACGAGCCAAATCCCTCCGATGAAGGCAAAACTGATGAAACATCCGAGGAAGTTCGGCCAGAGCTTGAGTAGGGCCGGGACGACCGGGGCGGATGTGGATGGAACAGGTAACTCCAAGACAAGGAGTGTGAATGCAATCGCAAAGACGCCATCAGAGAATGCATTGAAACGGTCAATGGAGGGATGGAAGCCTGCCTGTCGTCGAGGCACCTCAGGAGTCCCTTGGTTCTGCGCATTAGACTGAGTCATGAATACTCATTTAACCTGAGATCCTCTGGCGGTGAGACATAGGCGTTGCCTAACGCTCGCCATCACGCGCGCGCATCGTCGCGCGTCGCGTGGATGGCATTGTTATGCCGCATGCTGTTTGTTTTCGTCCCAACCCGGAAACACAAGCACGGCGGGATGGCACTTGAGCGCGCGAGCAAGAACCTTCGCGCGCTCGACCCCCAGGCTGATGCGATCATTCTCGATCGCGGAAATTGTGGCTTGAGGTATTTTCGTGAGCCGAGCCAACTGATTCTGACTGAGTTCCTGAAGCTCCCGAATAATTCGTACGGATTCACCAACTGAAACGGCTACGCGGCGCTTGGCTGGACGAAACTGGGTCATTTATGGCCTCCGATAATCATGGGCCGTGACCGCAACAACCTGAAAGAGTTGATCTGCAGCAACCACCCGATAAATTACGCGATACTGAATTCCCAAACGGGATGATCGATGGCCTTTCCACTTCCCCGAAAGCGCCTCGTCATTAAATCCCTTGATAAGCCGTAAGCCAGACGGACCGGATACAGATGTTATGTCCAGCCACTTCTCATAGCGCTTCAAAACGTCCCGCGGCACGGCATCAAGCTGTTTCTCAACCCTTCTGTGCTCTTCGACACGCCACATGCTATATAGTATCTATACTATAAATAGTATGTCAAGCAGGCGATCCTATACGGCATAACGGACGCGGGCCGAGGTGGCGCGGGTGATGGCAGAGTTGCAGGGCAACTATTGGCTGATCGCCGGTCTGCTGTATGGCGGCGGCCTGCGGCTGTCGGAGGCCCTGCGGCTCCGGGTGAAAGACCTGGCTCTGGAACGTGGCGAGGTGTTGATCCGGGACGGGAAAGGCCCGGTGACCAAACACGCCACCTCCGGACTTTGGGTCCGGAGGTGGCGTGCTTTCCTCAGCCAGGCCGGCGCAGCATCTTTTCGATCTCGCCGGAATGCAGTTCTTCAGTGGCGATCTGCGTGCGTGCATATTCTTCGAGCATGACCGAGCGGCCCTCGGTCTGGCTGAGCAGCTTCCGGTACAGGGCCTGTGCGCTGCGCTCGTGTTCGAGACACTTGCGCAGGATTTCGCTCATGTCGTAGTCGTGGCGGTCCAGCAGCTTGCCGATGGCCAGTGAAGGCTCGCCGCCCAGATGCGTGATCATTTCGCCAACCTGCCGCGCGTGCGCCAGGGACTCGTTGGCCTGCGATTCAAACCACGAGATGACCGGAATACGGCTGTAACCGAAGATCATGAACGAGTAGTGCGTGTAGCGGACCACGCCGGCCAGTTCGGCCTCGAGGATCCGGTCGAGGGTTGCGAGTACCTTCTTCTTGTCGATGTCCTTGTCTGCCATTGCTGCCGCTCCAGTTTGAATCCGGTCTTGATTGTACCCGTATCCCGCCCCCGGGATGGGCAGCCAGGGATATGGCGACCATGTTATCGTCACGCTTCACGGACGCTGACAATCGCATGCAAAGCCAAAGCACACCCCCGCCCGACCCTGACATCCTGCGCAACGCGCTGACCCAGGTGATCGACCCGGAGGTCGGCATGAATATCGTCGACCTTGGCCTCATCTATGACATCCGCGTTGCAGCGGAAGGCATCGAGGTCGACCTCACCATGACCACGCCATCCTGTCCGATGAGTTCGATGATTGCCGACCAGGTGCGCGATGTGGTCATGGCCGGGGTGCCGGCCGGCACCGAGGTCACCGTGAATCTGGTCTGGGAGCCACCCTGGGAACCGGCGATGATGAGCGAATACGCGCGGGAACATTTCGGCTGGCGATGAGCGCAGATCTGCCGCGCTTGTGGCGGGTGCCGCTGCTGATTCTCGGCATGGTCTCGCTGTTCGGTGGCACTGCAGCCGGCCTGCTGCGCCTCGGCTGGAACTTCCCGCTCCCCGGTAGCGCATCCGTACTCGATCACGGGCCACTGATGATCGGTGCGTTCTTCGGCACGGTCATCAGCCTGGAGCGGGCCGTGGCACTTGGTGCGCGCTGGGCCTACGGCGCACCGCTTCTGGCCGGCCTCGGCGGCTGCGCGCTGCTCGCCGGCTTCGGCGTGCAGACGGGACCGGCACTGCTGCTGGCCGGCAGTTGCGTCATGCTGGCCGGATCGCTGGCGGTTTATCGACGGCAGCGCGCGCTGCACACCCTGACGCTGGTGCTCGGTGCGGCCAGCTGGACGGCCGGCAATGCGCTGTGGCTGGCCGGATTTTCCATCCCTGCCGTTGCGCCGCTGTGGATGGCATTTTTGATCCTCACCATCGCCGGCGAGCGACTGGGGCTGTCGCGCTTCCTGCCGCCCTCACCGGTCGCCGGCAAGGTCTTTGCGGCGATCATCGCCCTGCTGCTGGCCGGAACGCTGGCCGCGCTCAGCCAACTGGCGGGTGCCGGACTGCTGTTTCCCGCCACGCTGCTCGCGCTGGCAATCTGGCTGCTGAAGCAGGACATCGCACGGCGCACGGTGCGCCAGAACGGGCTGACGCGCTTCATCGCCGTGTGCCTGCTCTCGGGTTACGTCTGGCTCAGCATCGGCGCGCTGATCCTGCTGTCGGCCGGTGGCCTGGTGCCGAGCACCGCCGCCTACGGCGCAGGACTGCATGCGATCCTGCTCGGCTTCGTCTTTGCGATGGTCTTCGGCCACGCGCCGATCATCTTCCCGGCCATCCTCAGCGTCCGTCTGCCGTACCACGGCCTGTTCTATCTGCCGCTGATCGTGCTGCATCTGTCGCTGGTGCTGCGCGTGACGGGAACGCTCACCGCCGAGGCGCAGATGCGCAGCATGGGCGGCGCACTCAACGCGGTGGCGCTGGCCCTGTTCGTGTTCGGGTTGGTGGTCTCGGTGTGGCGGGGAGCGCCGGACTCAGCTCGCGGTATGTCCCGCTGATTCCATCCACTTGCGGATACGGCGGGCATCGGCAACACGGGTGTACTTGCCGAAAGAGTTGAGCAGCACGATGACGACAGACCGCCCGTCGATGCGCGTATGCATCACCAGGCACTGCCCGGCCGCCTGGGTGTAACCGGTCTTCTGCACGGCGATGTTCCAGTCGGGCTTGGTGACCAGCGTGTTGGTGTTGCGGTATTCGAGCGCCTGCTTGCCGGCCTTTACCGTATGGCGCTCGCCGGTCGAGTACCGGCGGATCAGCGGATGGTCCGAAGCCGCCTGCACCAGCTTGACCAGGTCGCGGGCACTCGCCACGTTGCCGCTCGAGAGCCCCGTCGGGTCGGCGAACTTCGAATGCGTCATGCCAAGCGCCTTGGCCTTGTGGTTCATCGCCCTGGTGAAGGCCGGCAATCCGCCGGGATAGCTGCGCCCCAGAGCCTGGGCCGCCCGGTTCTCGGACGACATGAGAGCCAGCTGCAGCAGTTCGCCGCGGCTCAGCCGGGTGCCGACACCCAGGCGCGAAGCAGACCCACGGGCACCGTCCCGGTCGGCGCCGGTGATGGTGACCATCTCATCCAGCGATTGCCCGCCGTCGAGCACCACGAGCGCCGTCATCAGCTTGGTGATCGAGGCGATGGGCCGGATGGCATCGTCACGCTGGGCGAAGATCACCGAGGAGTCATTGGCAT
>JAHDYN010000235.1 GCA_023383735.1 Gammaproteobacteria bacterium
ATGCGCCAGTCGCATGACCGTCTGAAGGCGCCGGCCATCTCGACCGAGTCCGCGACCGGCGAGACGCACCGCCGGCACCACATCAGTGCCGATGGCTACTATCGCGGCAAGAAGGTCATCGATACGCCGGATGCCGGCGATAACGATTAGTTCCGACGACGTCACGGGCAGGCAGGTCGCACGGCGCACGTCGGCGGCCTGTATTCCCATATGGACGGCCTGACACGTCCCTCCCTTTCTTTTTCCGGAGCCACTTGATGGCTGAAGCCCTCACCATCGCCGTTGATGCCATGGGCGGTGATATCGGTGCGCAGATCTGCGTGCCGGCCTCACTGGAGATGGTGCGTCGCCGGCCAGGCGTGCGCATCATTCTGGTCGGGCAGCGTGAGGTGATCGAACCGATCGTCGCGAGTTCGGGCGGGCTGCCGGCGGGTGTCGAGATCGTCGATGCGCGGCAGGTGGTTGCCATGGATGAACCGCCGGCTGAATCGCTGCGCAGGAAAAAGGATTCGTCCATGCGCGTGGCGATCGATCTGGTCCATGCAGGCCGTGCCAATGCCTGCGTGAGCGCCGGCAACACCGGTGCGCTGATGGCAACCGGGCGTTTCGTGCTGAAGACCCTGCCCGGAATCGATCGTCCGGCCATCATGGCGCTCCTGCCGACGCGGCATGGCGCCATCCACATGCTTGATCTTGGCGCCAATGCGGACTGCACGGCCGAGCAGCTGTTCCAGTTTGCGGTCATGGGATCGGTGGTGGCTGGTGTCACCGAATCCATCGATCGTCCGCGCATCGGCTTGCTGAATATCGGTGCCGAAGACATCAAGGGCAACGAGACCGTCAAGCAGGCCGCCGTGCTGCTGTCCGGCAGCGTGCTCAACTATGTGGGCTTTGTCGAGGCTGATGCGATCCAGGACGACCGTGCCGACGTGATCGTCTGCGACGGTTTCAGCGGGAATATTGCATTGAAGTCGATGGAAGGAACCGCCAAGCTCATTCGTCATTTCCTCGAGGTGGAGTTCCGTGCCGGGATCTACCGGCGGCTGGCCGGACTGATCGCCTGGCCGGTGCTGAAATCACTCGGGCGCCGGCTGGATCCGCGTCGTTATAATGGCGCAAGTCTGGTGGGTCTGAACGGCATCGTCATCAAGAGCCACGGTGGTGCCGACGTCGTGGCCTTCGAACAGGCGATCACTGTTGCCTTGCTGGAGGCCGAGAAGCGCGTGCCTGACCAGATTCGCAAACTGCTCACCGAGCGGGCCGCATGAAGTATTCCCGTATTGCCGGTACCGGACGCTACCTGCCCGAGCGGGTGCTGACCAATGCCGAGCTCGAAACCCGCGTCGATACCACCGATGAATGGATCCGTGCGCGGACCGGCATCGAACGCCGGCATATTGCCGCTGATGACCAGACCACGGCAGATCTCGCAGAGCAGGCTGCACGCAAGGCGATGGATGCCGCCGGAGTCACCGCGGCAGATATCGATTTCGTCGTCGTCGGTACCACCACGCCGGACTTCGTATTCCCGAACGTCGGCTGTCTCGTGCAGGAGCGCCTTGGCATCCGCCCCTGTCCGGCTTTCAGTGTCGAGGCAGCCTGCAGCGGTTTCATCTATGCCCTGAGCGTTGCCGACCGCTTCGTTGCCGGTGGCAGCGCGAGGTGTGCGCTGGTGATTGGCGCCGAGACCCTGTCGCGCATCACCGACTGGACCGACCGCAATACCTGCGTGCTGTTCGGTGACGGGGCCGGTGCAGTCATCCTGCAGCCGGCCGATGAACCCGGCATCATGGCCTGTCACCTCGGTGCAGATGGCAACTACAAGGACCTGCTGTATCACCCCTATGGCGCGTCACGGCGTCAGCAACCCGGCGAAACCGAGGGGCCCTACATCCACATGAAGGGCAACGAGGTGTTCAAGGTTGCCGTCAAGACGCTCGAGGGCATCGTGGAAACGACGCTGGCCGCGAGTCAGCTGGAGGCCTCGGCGATCGACTGGCTGATACCCCATCAGGCGAATATCCGCATCATCCAGGCCACCGCCAAACGTCTGGAGATGCCCATGGAGAAGGTCGTATTGACGCTCCAGGATCACGGCAACACGTCCGCGGCTTCCGTGCCGATGGCGCTTGATGTCGCCGTGCGTGATGGCCGCGTCAAGCGGGGCGACCTGCTGCTGCTGGAGGGCTTTGGTGGCGGTTTTACCTGGGGCTCTTCACTGATCAGGTTCTGATGCCATGAATTGTATCCGCCGTTGCGTTCGCATGACTTCCGGGCTGCTTGCCGGCCTCGGCCTTTCGGCCGTGGCATGTGCAGGTGCCGATACCTGGGTGTTGCAGCCGCAGAGCCAGCTCGTCGGCGATACAGGCGTGGTTGCCGCCCGTCACGAAGACACGCTGACCGATATCGGGCGCGCCCATGGTCTGGGTTATGAGGAAATCGTCTGGGCCAATCCAGGCGTCGATATCTGGTTGCCGGGTGAGGGTACGCTGGTCACCCTGCCAAAGCGCTTCATCCTGCCGGCTGCGCGTACCGGTGTGGTGGTGAACGTTGCCGAATACCGCCTGTACTATTTCCATCAGGTTGATGGCAAGCCGGGTGTGTCGACTTTTCCCGTGAGCATAGGCCGCATGGACTGGTCGACACCGATCGGTCGCTGGTCTGTCGTTGCCAAACAGAAGGATCCTGCCTGGTATCCGCCGGAGTCCATCCGCAAGGAGCATCTGATGGACGGCCGCGGGGTGTTGCAGAAGGTGGTGCCGCCAGGTCCGGATAACCCGCTTGGCCGATATGCGTTGCGTCTCAGCCTCAGTGGCTACCTGATCCACGGCACCAACCGGCCGGTTGGTGTCGGCATGCAGGTTACCCATGGCTGCATCCGCATGTACCCGGAGGACATCGAGTGGCTGTTTCCACAGGTGCCGGTCGGCATGCCGGTGACGATTGTCAATCAGCCCTACAAGTTTGGCTGGGCAGGGGATGACCTGTACCTGGAAGTCCATCCGCCGCTTGAGGATGACAAGTCAACCCGCAGCCGCGAAATGACCGCTCTCACCGAAGAGTACGTGCAGGCCACACGGGAGCGTCCTGCGCAGGTGAACTGGCGTCTGGTCGAGGATGTCTATCGCCGGCAGGAGGGCATTCCCGTTCTGGTCGGTACGGGCATCCCCGCGGGTACCTGAGGGCTGCTGCTGATTCCCGTCACGGGTAGACCATCCGGCCACCGAGCCACACGGCCGTTGCCCTGCAGTTGCGACAGACGCTCAGTTCCATGCCTGCCACGAACAGTTCGGTCTGCACTGGTGCCCAGCGATCGAGAAACACGGCGCCACTGTTCACCTTGTTCCAGTAAGCCAGTTTCTGTTCGCGTACTTGCGGCGGGAACTGCGGGTTCCGGCTCAGGCGCTCGAGGTCCGTACCGGCAATGCGCAACGGTACCCCCGCCGGGTTGTGGACCGGTTCGGCATAGACACTCAGCCACACCTGGTCCGTCAACGAGTGGCAGCCGGGGCAGGTGAATCGAGTCAGGTTGAAAGCCGGGGTGACGCTGCCGGCGCCCGATTGTGCATTGCCCTGTGGTTCATCCATGGTGTGCTATCCGCATATCAAATCAGCCTTCTGTCCCGTTTGCGCATCTCGCCGTCGGGACCTGTATCAGGTGCTCACGAAGTCAGTGAACCAGCGCTCCGGTTCGCAGGAAAACCCGCGTGCCTGTCCGCGCCACTCGAAGCGCAAGGCGCGTGCATGCAGGGCATGGTTCCGGAAAATCAGCGCGGCCCGCTGTACGGTGCTCAGACGGCCTTCCACCAGTGCCAGATACGCATCCTCGTCGGCGCCATAGATCTTGTCGCCGACGATTGCGTGTCCGCGGTGTGCCAGGTGAATGCGGATCTGATGTTTGCGACCGGTATGTGGCTGGATGCGGAGCAGGCTGAAGAGCGTGCCGTCGCGACTGAAT
>JAHDYN010000236.1 GCA_023383735.1 Gammaproteobacteria bacterium
GTGCCGTGTGGCTGCCGGCTACGCGGGATCCACGCCGGCGATGCACAGATATTTGGTCTCCAGATAGTCGTCCAGGCCATAGCGTGAGCCTTCGCGGCCCATGCCCGACTCCTTGATGCCACCGAAGGGAGCCACTTCGGTGGAGATGAGTCCGGTGTTGAGTCCGACCATGCCGTATTCCAGCGCCTCCGGTACCCGCCAGCTCCTGCCCAGATCCTGCGTATAGACATAGGCAGCGAGGCCGAACTCCGTATCGTTGGCCATGCGGATCGCCTCGGCTTCAGTGGCAAAACTGAACAGCGGCGCCACCGGCCCGAAGGTTTCTTCGCGCGCGACCCGCATCGCCGTGCTGACGTTGCCGAGCACGGTGGGCTCGAAGAAGGTGCCGCCCAGCGCATGGCCCTTGCCACCGGTCAGAATCCGTGCGCCCTTGCCGACGGCATCGGCGATGTGCTCTTTGACCTTCCGCACGGCATCGGCATCGATGAGCGGCCCCTGGTCGGTGTCGCCGGCCAGTCCGTCCCCGACCCGCAGCTTGCCGACGGCCGCAGCAAGCCTTGCGCCAAACTCGTCGTAAACGCCTTTCTGCACCAGGAAGCGGTTGGCGCAGACGCAGGTCTGGCCCGCGTTCCGGTACTTGCTGGCGATGGCGCCGGCAACCGCCGCATCGAGGTCGGCATCGTCGAAGACGATGAAGGGCGCATTGCCGCCCAGCTCCATCGAGACCTTCTTGACGGTTGCGGCGCACTGTTCCAGCAACAGCTTGCCGACGGCGGTGGAGCCGGTGAAGCTCAGCTTCCGCACCAGCGGATTGCCGGTGAGCTCGGCGCCGATGGCTTGCGCCGATCCGGTCAGCACGTTGATGACGCCGGCCGGAATGCCGGCGCGCTGGCTCAGTTCAGCGAGCGCCAGCGCCGAGAAGGGTGTCTGCTGTGCCGGCTTGCAGACGATGGTGCAGCCGGCGGCGAGCGCGGGCGCCAGCTTGCGGGCCAGCATCGCCGAGGGGAAGTTCCAGGGCGTGATCGCAGCCACCACGCCGACCGGCTGCCTGATGACGACGATGCGCCGGTCCTTCGCGTGTCCCGGTATCACGTCGCCGTAAACGCGCCGCGCCTCCTCGGCAAACCATTCGACAAAGGCGGCGGCATAGGCGATTTCGCCGCGCGCTTCGGCGAGCGGCTTGCCCTGTTCGGCGGTCATCAATATGGCCAGATCTTCCTGGTTGGCGAGGATCAGCGCATGCAGGCGGTGCAGCAGTGCCGCGCGTTCTGCGGCCGTGCGTGCGCGCCAGGCGGGCAAGGCCGCTGCCGCCGCCTCGATGGCCAGGCGGGTTTCAGCGCCGCTGCAGTCGGGCACGCCGCCCAGCAGTTCCCCATTGGCGGGATTGCGGACCTCCAGCGTGCCGCCGCCCTGTGCGGGCATCCATGTGCCGTTCACAAATGCGGCTGTGCGCAGCAGTCTGGTATCGGCAAGCTGGATCATGCAAAGACCCCGGGATGCGTGGCCAATCGATTTCATCCTTATACTAGCGCCGCCATGCGCATTGCCAGTTTCACTCTTGGACAGCAACCGGGCTACGGGGTGGTCTCGGCAGCCGGCCTGCAGCCCGCGCCCGCTGCGTTTCTGGCGCGATTCCCGGACCTGAAATCGGTACTGGCAGCCGGTGCCCTCAAGGACCTGGCTGATGCGGTACGGGCGTCGGCGCCGCTGGATATCGATACGCTGCAGTTCTCGATGCCGATCCCCGACCCGGCCCGCATCATCTGCGTGGGCATGAACTATCTCGAGCACATACACGAGATGGGCCGCAAGCGGCCCGCTTATCCCTCCTTGTTCACGCGCTTCAACGACACGATGGTGGGGCACGGGCAGCCGGTTCTGCGGCCGCGCATCTCGACGGAATATGACTATGAAGGCGAGCTGGCGGTGGTGATCGGTCGCTCCGCGCGCTACCTCAAGGAAACCGAGGCAGCGGACTGCATTGCCGGCTACAGCTGTTTTTTCGATGGCTCGGTACGCGACTGGCAGAACCACACGACCCAGTTCGGCCCCGGCAAGAACTTTCCGTCCAGCGGCAGCTGCGGACCCTGGCTGGTAACCGCCGACGAGGTGCCGGAGCTGTCAGCGCTCGGCCTGCAGACCTGCGTCAACGGGGAGATCCTGCAGTCGGCGCCGTTCAGCGACCTGTGCTTCACCGTGCCGCAGATCGTCGCCTACTGCTCGGGCTTCTGTCAGCTCAATCCGGGCGACATCATCGCCACCGGCACGCCGAGCGGCGTGGGCTTTGCGCGCAAACCGCCGCGCTGGCTGAAAGCCGGCGACCGCGTCGAAGTCAGGATTGACGGCATCGGCGTGCTGGCCAATACCGTTGTCGATGAATAACAGCGTGCGGGATGCTGTCGACGGCGATCAGCCGCCCCTACCTTCGTAGCTCAGTTCGCGAATCCGTTCCCAGGAAGCCGCAGTGAGCTGCGGGTGCGTGCCTTCGCCATTGAAGGGCACCTTGCGCAGTTGGCAGGAACCGGTACCCGTCCGGTGCTCTGCCAGGACCGGACGCAGGCCCTGCAGCTGTCTACTGAGCCAGTCGGCCAATCCCGCGCAATTCGATGCAAACCCACCCGAAAGTCAGCCTGCCCCGGTCATGCTGGTCCGCGTAGCCTTCAAGCCGTGCGCACCGCGCATTCAGGGTCCTTCGCCATCTGCTATCATTATCGCTATCACGTGATATCAGGAATGATGGCATGGCGAACATCAGCGTGCGAGGTGTGGAGGAAAAGGCCTTGCGGAAACTCAAGGAAACAGCCCGGCGGCGCGGTATCAGCCTGAACGGGCTTGTTACCGAGATGCTCAATGAAGGCGGTGGCCAGAAACGGCCGGTGACGCCTGTCGAACACGATGATCTCGACCGGCTCGCCGGGACCTGGAGCGCACAGGACACCCGCGAGTTCCAGGACGCGACGGCGACATTTGCACAAGTAGACAAGGAACTCTGGCGTTGAAGCGGATCCTGCTCGACACCAGCGCCTATGTGGCATTCAAGCGCGGAGATCCGGACGTCAATGCGGTACTGCGCCGCACACCGGAGATCGCGCTCTGCCCAACCGTGCTTGGTGAATTACTGGGCGGCTTCGCCTGCGGCAGCCACGCGGCACGAAACCGCCGCGAACTCGACGCGTTCATTCATACGCCGCGCGTCCGTATGCCGACCATCGACGTCGAAACAGCCGAGCATTACGCCGCACTGTTTGCCAGCCTGCGCCGGAAAGGTCGGCCCGTGCCAACCAATGACCTGTGGATCGGCGCGGTCGCTCTGCAACACGGCTACGCAGTGCTCAGCCTCGACGTGCACTTCGCGGCCATGGACAACCTGATCTCCGGTCGCAGAATTGACGAGTTCCTGCCCTGAGGCGAAGTGCTGGGTCGCTGTCTGGTGTGCGGGTGGTCTGACTAGCAGCCCCGCTTCCAGCCGCGCATGTACTCGTCCCAGCGCGCGTCCACCCGCTTCTTCGCCTCCGGCGCCAGCTCGTTCAGCAGATCGCGGTTGCGTTCCGGATAGACTTGCGGCCCGCCCTCTTCCGGCCACTGCCGGGTCGCGTCGATGACGATCTTGCTGCTCATGGGCCGCTTTGGCGCGCTCGGATCGAGCGGCATGCCGCGCGCTTCCTTGATGATCTCCGCAGCCGGATACGGCTGCCAGCGCGCGCCGACCGCCTGCATGACTTCGGTGCGATTGAGGATATCGACGTCCTTGTCGACGACGATCAGCGCTTTCGTGATCGGCACCAGCGTCACGAGCTTCTTGCCGAGTTCCAGTCCCTGGCCGGGAGCCGTCTTGTCGATGCTGAGAAAACCGATACCGGTCCACTCGACCGGTGAGTGAAAGGCCACCGCATT
>JAHDYN010000237.1 GCA_023383735.1 Gammaproteobacteria bacterium
GGGACTGCGACAGATCATCTTCTGCAGTTCGATGAATGCCTATGGCGATGCCAACGGCGTCAGTCCTGTCGACGAGGACACGCCGGCCAATGCCGCCTCCCCGGCCGCCCAGGTATTCATCGAAGCCGAGCAGAAGCTGTCAGCGCTGGAGACGGAGTCCCTCAAGGTCTGCAATTTCCGCACCGGGACGATTTACGGGCCGGGTCGTGAACACCGCAACGAACTGAAGTACATCGCTGGCAAGCAGATCCCGTTTGACGGGCAGTCCGACGCCATGCTGGTTCACCGTGACGACGTGGTTCGCGCCATCGACTTTGCCATCGAGCATCGCCTGTCCGGGCTCTACAACCTGTTCAATGACATACCGGACAACAAGGCGGACTTCTTTGCCCGGGTTGCCGCCCGCGAGGGACTTGAGCCGGTAATCTGGCTGGGTGTCTTCAAGGGTCCGCGCGGCGTTTCGAACGCTAAACTCAAGCGGGCCGGATTCGGCTTTGCAGACCCGGCCGGCGAGAAAGAAGGCGAAAACCTGCCGGGCTGATCCGGGCCGCGGCCTGGATCAGAAATCAGCCGGTGCCAGCAGCTCGGCGAGTTGCGCACGACCATGCTGAAGCCGGCGCGCGGCGGCCCACAGCGCGAGTCCGGTGCTGATCATCTGCACGGTGCGTCTGCGGCCGGTCACGGCCAGCATCGTCAGCACCGAGCCGGCAACCAGCACACCCGGGAAAGTAGCCAGTCTGCGCACGAAACGGATGCCGCGTTGTACGCCATCCAGCTGGGCTTCGATGCTGCGGATTTCGTTGCAGATCTGCTCGCGTTGCGCCGTGCAACGCTGCCGCAGCATGGCACGGCGCTGCTCCATCTCCCGGCTCATGCCCCGTTACCCATCCCGCTTCTAAGGCGGTCGCTGTCCTTCCGCAGCTCGCTCAGGGTATCGCCAAGCATCGGCGGCTTGCGCCGCAGCTGGCCGGAGAGCTTCCATCCCCCGAGGCTTGCGAGCAGAAAGAAGAAGCCGGTGACCAGCACCGACACCAGGATTCTATCGCTGTCCCAGAAGGCGAAGATCAGCGACAGGCCGGCCAGCAAACAACCCATGCCGGCAAAGAAAAGCGTGAAAAACCCGAGGGCGAGCAAACCGGCCGCGCGACGCACCTCGGCTTGCAACTCGAGAGTCAGCAGTTCAAGGCGCGTCTGGCCGACGTCGATGAGCGAGGCCAGGACATTGCCCAATGACCTGATCAGCTTGCTGACAGGCCCTCCCGGCGGAATCGTACCTTGCTCCATGGCAGGTGCAGCCACAACCGGCTTCAACGCCGGTTGATCAGCACTCCAAGGAGCAACCCGATGCCGGCCGCGATGCCCACCGCCTGCCATGGGTTCCTGTGTACATACTCGTCCGCCGACTCCGCAGCATGGCGGGCCTGATCCGCGGTCTTCTTCTGGATTTCCGACAATCTCGCCCGGGCCTGGGTCACCGAAGCCATTGCCCTCGCCCGGACAGCCTCGATCTTCTCGCCGGTCTGGCTTGCCGTCGCCTGCAGCAGCGCTTCGGCGTCCTCGATGACCGTTTGCAGGTCGCTGAACAGCTTGTCTCTAGTTACCTTTTCCGTATCTGTCATGTTGGTATCCTCTGCTAGTCTTCTGTACCAGTGTACATGAGATGGAATTCACACCGGTCAACCGGGTAATTGTGCCTGGCTCCAACGCTGCTCCCGGGTGCGTGTTGGGGCCGATGCTCGCGGAGGATATATGCGGTTTGCTGGTGTAAGCGGTGCCCTGACCGCAGGACTTCTGATTGCGCAGGGCGTCATGGCGCAAGGTGCCCCGGATGGCGCATCGGCCCGCCAGCCGGAAACAACGGCACGCCTGATCGTCAAGCTCCGGCTGGCCGGCGATGGCCGCGCACGTGCGCAGGCACTTGGCGGCAGCGATGGCGCATCGGCCCGCGTCAGTGCGCTGGGCCAGCGCATCGGCCTTGCCCAGCGGCTGTCCCGAAGCCTGGGCGGCGACATGAGCGTCATCGAACTTGACGAGCCACTTGCCGGAACGGAGCTGACAAGCGCGCTTGAATCGCTGCGCACCGACCCGGAAGTCGAATTTGCCGAGATCGACCAGCGCCGTTATGCACAGGCACTGCCCGATGACCCCCGCTACGGCAGCCAGTGGTACCTGCAGGCGGAACAGCCCTCGGCGGTCAATTTCACTGCTGCCTGGGATCTGAGCACGGGCAGCACGGATACCGTCATCGCCGTGCTTGATACGGGCGTGCGTTTCGATCATCCGGACCTCGGGCGGGAGGGCACGGTGCCTGGCGGGCGTTTGCTGGCCGGCCGCGATTTTGTTTCCGGGGAGTCAGCCAGCAGCTTCGTGAGCGCAAATGACGGGAATGGCTGGGATGACGATCCTTCCGATCCGGGCGACTGGATCACCGCTGCGGAGGCGGCCAGCGGCCCCCTGTCCCGTTGCGATGAATCCGACAGCTCCTGGCATGGCACACGCGTCACGGGGATCCTTGGCGCCATTAGCGACAACATGGAAGGCATCGCCGGTGGCACCTGGGCTGCGCGAATTCTGCCGGTGAGGGTGCTGGGCAAGTGCGGTGGATTCGACTCGGACATCATCGCCGCAATGCGCTGGGCAGCCGGCCTCGGCGTTCCGGGCGTGCCGGCAAACCCGGTACCTGCGAAGGTGCTGAACCTGAGCCTTGGTGGAAGCGGTACCTGCACCAGCAGTTACCGGCAGGTGATCAGCGATCTGACAGCGGCCGGAGTCCTGGTTGTCGCTGCTGCGGGCAACGAGCATGGTCCGGTGCATACGCCGGGAAACTGCCCCGGGGCACTGGCCGTCGCTGGCTTGCGGCATGTGGGTACCAAGGTCGGCTACAGCAGTTTTGGCACGGAAGTCGGAATTTCCGCGCCGGCTGGCAATTGTGTCAACCTCAGCGGGCAACCCTGCCTCTTTCCGCTGATGACGACATCCAATACCGGTATTACCGTACCGGGGCTCTCCACCTACAGCGGCGGCATCGGTACCAGTTTTGCGGTGCCCATGGTGTCAGCCGTCGCCGGCCTCATGCATGCGCTGAACGATCAGCTCGCCAACAGCGAAATCATTGCGCGCATCAAGGCGGGATCACGGCCCTTTCCGGCTTCCGACCCGGCTATTCCGGTCTGCCCTGCCCTCGACAGCCTGACCTTGCAGTGCAACTGCACCACAACGACCTGTGGCGCCGGCATGGCTGACGCACCCGGCGCCCTGGTCGAAGCCCTGAGGCCGATGGCACGCATTGCAGAACCCGGCAACGGGACCGCAGGTGAAACCATCACGCTTGATGGCAGCGCCAGCGGTACTGCCCGCGGACGCAATATCGCTGCCTACAAATGGAGCATTTCGGGTGGCGCAGCGGATATCGTCGGCTCGGATACGGCAGCCATCGTCCGGCTGCAGATTGCAGCGGCGGGAACGGTCGCAGCGCAATTGACGGTAACCGACGATCTCGGCGACATGGACACTGCGGCTGTCAGCATCCAGGCGGTCGCAAGCGGCGGCGGTGGTGGCGGTGGGCTCATGCACCCGTTGCTGCTGGTCGCGCTGCTCGGTATCGGCAGGTACCGTCGGCGGCGCCCTGCCACAGGCCATCATCGATAGCCCTGGGCCTGCAGTCTGAACAGGTGCGCATAGCGCCCGTCCTTTGCCAGCAATTCGGCGTGCGTGCCGTATTCGGTGATGCGGCCATGCTCGATCACGGCGATACGATCAGCCTGACGTACCGTGGAAAATCGGTGCGAAATCAGGATCGACATGCGGCCGGCCGTGTGTTCACGGAAGTACTCGAAGAGCTCGGCCTCGGCAGCGGCATCCATCGAGGCCGTGGGTTCATCC
>JAHDYN010000238.1 GCA_023383735.1 Gammaproteobacteria bacterium
GCACGCGAAGCAGCCAGCGCGCCGGCAGCCAGGGGTACAACTCGGCAGCAAGATCCGGCGCCGAGCTGAACACGGAGGATAGTACCAGCGCTGCTGGCCGCTCACGCGCCGCGAGCCAGGCAGCCACTGCGCCGCCCAGTGACTCGCCGAACAGGATGATCTGCCCCGGCTGAAAACCTCGCTGCCGAGTCAGGTGCTCCCATGCTGCCGTGGCGTCGTGGTACAGGCCTGTCTCGGACGGGCGACCGGTGCTGCGCCCGTAACCGCGATAATCAAAGATCAGAACGCTGTAGCCCATGCGGTGAAACATGGCGACGGTATCCACGCGATGAGACATGTTACCGGCATTGCCGTGCAGGATAAGCACCACCGCATCCGACTGCCCTGCCGGAAAAAACCAGGCATCCAGCTTTTCACCATCGACCGTGGCCAGCGTCAGCGGTGTATGCACAAGGCCATGCTCGCGCGGATCCAGCCAGAGTTCGCGGCCGATCTGCGGAAAATAGACCAGTCGATCCTGAAACAGCAGCAGCAATGCAAGCACGCAGACATAGGCCAGCGTGGCAATGATCAACAGATTCCACAGCATCCTGCGCATCCCGTTCCAGATGAACCGACTACTCGCAGTCAGGCAAGGTTACGCAATCGATCGAGTGCGCCAGTCTCCGCTGAACAGCTTGAGAATGCGCTGATCGGACCACATGATTGTCCCCACCGGGCTGGACTGGATGACTCCATCAGCACGGGCTTTCACGCGTATCGGCATACGGACATTCGCTCATGCTTGCGAAAACAGAGGCTGATGACATGATACCTATTGGCGGTATAGACCACCTTGTGCTCCGGGTAATCGACCTCAAGGCGATGCTGCGCTTCTACGGCGAAGCGCTCGGCTGCCAGATCGAACGCCGTCAGGACGAGATCGGCCTGGTACAGCTTCGTGCCGGCAGCTCACTCATAGACCTTGTTCCCGTTGATGGCAAGCTGGGGCGCGCAGGAGGTGCTGCACCGGGAACCGAGGGTCGCAATATGGATCACTTCTGCCTTGCGGTGCAGCCATTCGATGAAGCTGCTATCCGTCGACAGTTGGCAAGATATGGCTTTGCGGCTGGACCGGTGGAGCAGCGCTTTGGCGCCAATGGCACTGGTCCATCCATCTATGTCACCGATCCGGAAGGCAATGTCGTCGAGTTGAAGGGACCGCCGAATGCCTGAGCTGCGCTTTGGTCCATTATCTGATTGGCGCGCCCGGAGAGATTGATTCGCGGCCGGCTACGGCCGCTCACCCCTGCGGGGCAGCCTGCGGCTGTCCAAAACAGCTCTGCTGTTTTGTCGAACTGTGGAGTTCTCACCGGGTCGCCGGACACTGGTAGATAAAAAAGACCCGCACAAGGCGGGTCTTTTTTTATCTACTGGCGCGCCCGGAGAGATTCGAACTCCCGACCCTCAGGTTCGAAGCCTGATGCTCTATCCAGCTGAGCTACGGGCGCATGCAGGCCGGATGTCTACCTGCCGCCGCCGGCCATCATCTTCAGGAAGCCGCCGAAGGCGGTGCTGTGTTCCTTGATGACGGACGCGCAGATCTCATGTCCCTGCACTGCCTTCCACCAGGTCGCAAGGCGGCCGCTGGCGACGGGATCGGCGATGCCGAAGTTGCCGGCTGCCACGACCTGGTGAATCACGCTGGTGGTGGTGCCGAGCGCGCAGTCGCCGAGCGTCGGGCTCTTGCCGACGCAGAACGGGCCGCTGTCCATCACCTGCTCGATATAGCCGTAGGCCTTGGCCATCTCCGCCGCGGCCGCATCGACAGCTGCCTGGTCGCGCTTGGCGGGGCTCATGTGCCGGAACAGCGGGCCGATGTGCTGTGCCAGATACAGATCGACGATGCGCGCCACCAGGCGCGAGCGCGCACGGCCCAGCGGATCGGCCGGCATGGCGGATTGTTTCGGGTAAATGTCGTCGAGGTAATCGCAGATGATCGAGGACTCGCCGATGCCCTGCCCGTCCACGTCGAGCGTCGGCATCTTGCCCATCGGATTGAGCTTGAGGTATTCGGGGCTCTTGATGCCGGCCATGCCGCCCGGCGGCTCGGTCAGCGGCAGATCGACACCCTTGAGCTTTGCATACATCAGCACGCGGGCGACGTAGGGGGAGGCAATGGCACCATACAGCTTGATCATGATTCTTCTCCGGCTATGGTCAGATGTTGTTATTGCAGGGCAGACAGATCGAAATTCCTGACCAGGCCATCGGCCTGGAACAGCTTGACGAGGATGGCCGCGCGCATCCACATGCCGTTGCGCTCCTGTCGCCAGTACACGGCACGCGGGTCGTCATCGACTGCAGGGTGTATCTCCGGGCCACGCGGCAGCGGATGCATGATGACGGCGGTCTTTTTCATCGCACCGAGGTTTTCCGGCGTGATGCTGTAGTCACGGTAGTCCACGCGCCCGGTTTCGCCATCCGTGTCCCACTCGGACTGCATGCGCGTGACATAGACGGCGTCGAGTTCCGGCAGCACCCTGGCAAGCTGCGCATTCTCTACGAAGCTGATGTTCTGCTCGCGCAGATGGGCCTTGATATCCGGCTCGATGGCGAACTGCTGCGGCGCGATCATCACCAGGCGCACGTCGCGGTAATTCTTCATCAGGTAGCACAGCGAGCGCACGGTGCGGCCGCGCTTGAGGTCGCCCATCAGGCCGATCACCTTGCCGTCGATGCCGCCCTGGTTCTCGAAGCTGCGCTCGAGGGTGTAGATGTCCAGCAGCGCCTGCGTCGGGTGCTGGTCCTGGCCACTGCCGGCGTTGATGATCGGCACCGGCCGCGGGATGCGGTTCATCAACTCGGCGGCACGCGCCGCCTTGCCCGAATCCGGCGTGCGCATCACGATCACATCCACATAGGAACTGAAGGTGCGGATGCTGTCCTCGAAACTCTCGCCCTTCACCTCCGAGGAAGTGGAGGGATCGCGGATCTCGCTGGTGCGGATGCCGAGCACGTGGCAGGCGTTGCTGAAGGACAGGAAGGTGCGCGTCGAGGGCTGCACGAAATACAGCATCGCACGCCGGTCCGGCAGCAGGCCGAGCAGAAAGCGGGCACCGTCCGGATGCTTGGCCAGCAGCCGCACCCGGTTGGTCAGGTCGCAGAGATCGTCCAGCTGGGCGCGATCAAAAACGCGCGGGTCGATGACATGGAACAGCGGCGGGGATACGGGCGTCAGCGGCATGCGGGCTACTTCAGGGGTATGTCGACCGGCCCGCATGATAGCAGCACTGGCCCGGCTTCCGTGGCTGGTCATGACCGGCTGACGGGCTATACTTGCCACGGGTTTTTATTGTGTGTCTGCCTCCAGGGAGTTTTATCCATGCGTTTCAAGCAAATGATCGCGGCCATTACGGCGGCGTGTTTTCTCAGTCTCGGCCTGCACACCACGGCCTCGGCCGGCGTGATCGGCACGCCGGAGTACCTCTCGGCCACCGACCGTGCCGGGCAGATCGCCCGCATCGAGTCCACGCTGTCGCGCGCCGACGTCCAGGCCCAGCTGGTCGCACTCGGCGTGGATCCGGCCGATGCCAGCCAGCGCATCGCCTCGCTGGGTGACGCAGAGCTTGACCTGATGAGCAGCAAGCTCGATCAGCTGCCGGCCGGCGGCGACAGCTTCCTCGCGGTGATCGGCATCGTGTTCATCGTGCTGCTGATCCTCGAGATCACGGGTGTCACCGACATCTTCAAGAAGGTCTGAGTGGCTTCTGGTCGCGGCGGTGGGTGCACTGGCACTCACCGCCTGCGCCACCCGGCCAGCGCCGCTGCCTGAAGACCCCCGTCACGAACTGACCGCCACCGCCTTCTTCCCCCAGGACACTC
>JAHDYN010000239.1 GCA_023383735.1 Gammaproteobacteria bacterium
CCGAGTTGAAGAAGTACGGGCTGATGCGCCCGGACTTGAGCTTGAACTGGCCGAATTTCAGTACCCCGACCTCCACGGCGAGTTCGATGAACTGTTGCTGATAGGCGCGCATGATTTCCCACCGCTTGGTATTTGCCCTTTTACGGTATCGTACACCGCCAATGCGCATCGTTACCCTCAACGTCAACGGCATCCGCTCGGCTGCGCGCAAGGGTCTGTTTGACTGGCTCCCGCAGCAGGCTGCCGACGTCGTCTGTCTGCAGGAAGTCCGCGCACAGCCGGAGCAGATTGCCGACGAGCTCTATCATCCCGCCGGCTTTCACTGCTACTACGAATCAGCACAGCGCAAGGGCTACAGTGGCGTGGCGCTCTACTCGAAGCGCAAGCCCGACGAGTTGCTGCGCGGCTTCGGCTCGGACGAGTTCGATGCCGAGGGCCGCTATCTGGAGGCCCGTTTCGGCAGTCTCAGCGTCATCTCGGTCTACCTGCCTTCAGGCTCGTCGAGCCCGGAGCGGCAGCAGGCCAAGTTCCGTTTTCTGGATGAGTTCGCTGTCCACCTCGACCGGCTCCGGCGGGATGGCCGCAACTACCTGCTGTGCGGTGACTGGAACATCGCGCACCGGGAGATCGACCTGCGCAACTGGCGCGCCAACCAGAAGAACTCGGGCTTCCTGCCCGAAGAGCGCGCCTGGCTCGACGAGCTCTTCGGTCCGGGCGGCTTTGTCGACTGCTTCCGGCAGGTCAATGCGGAGCCCGACCAGTACACCTGGTGGTCCAACCGCGGCCAGGCCTGGGCGAAGAACGTCGGCTGGCGCATCGATTACCAGATCGGGAGCCCCGGGCTCCGCGACGCTGCGCGCAGCGCGGCGATCTACAAGGACGAGCGTTTCTCCGACCATGCGCCACTGTCGATGGACTATGTCCTCGACTGAGCAGCTGCCCCGCTCGACGCTGGGCATCTACGCGCAGCCGCGCGTACTGGCCATGCTCGTGCTCGGATTCTCGTCGGGGCTGCCCTTTCCGCTGGTGTTCACCACGCTCACTGCCTGGCTCACCACCACCGGTGTCAGCAAGAGCGAGATCGGCATGTTTGCCTGGGCTGGTATCGCCTATTCCGTGAAGTTTGCCTGGGCGCCGCTGGTCGACCGGCTGGGCATTCCCGGTCTCACGGGCCTGCTCGGCCGGCGCCGCAGCTGGATGCTGCTGAGCCAGTGCGGCGTGATCGCGGTGCTGTTGCTGATGTCGGTGACGGATCCCTCGGTGCGGCTCGCACAGATCGCCATGCTCACGGTCCTGCTGGCGGTCTGCTCGGCAACCCAGGACATCGCGGTCGATGCCTGGCGCATCGAAGCGGTGACCGAGCGCCTGCAGGGCGCGATGGCCGCTGCCTACCAGGCCGGTTACCGGGCGGCGGTGCTGGTGGCCGGTGCCGGCGCGCTGTACATCGCCGACCTTGGTTCCTGGGGGCTGGCCTACCAGGCCATGGCTGCCCTGATGCTGCCGGGTGTGATGACTGCCTTGCTGGTGGCGGAGCCGGCCGTATCGGCTGTCCCTGCCGCGGCCGCTTCGCTCGGCGACTGGTTCAGCAGCGCGGTGGCTGGTCCTTTCAGGGAGTTCTTCCAGCGCGTCGGCGGTTTCGGCTTTGTGCTGCTGCTGTTCATCGGCAGCTACCGGATCAGCGACATGGTGCTCGGCGTGATGGCCAATCCCTTTTACATCGACACGGGCTTCAGCCTGTCCGAGATCGCCACCGTGACCAAGGTGTTCGGTTTTGCCATCACGCTGGTTGGTGCGGCGCTCGGCGGGGTGGCGGTGGCGCGCCACGGCGCGGCGCGTCCGCTGGTGCTCGGCGCGGTACTGCTGGCAGCCTCCAACCTGGTGTTCATCGGCCTGGCGCAGGCCGGGCCCGACATGGGCTGGCTGATTGCGGCAATCTGCGCCGATAATCTCGCTGCGGGTTTTGTCGGTACCATCTTCATCGCCTACCTGTCGAGCCTGACCAACGTGGCCTATACCGCGACCCAGTACGCGCTCTTCACGTCGCTGATGTCGTTGCCGGGGCGCCTGCTCAGCGGCTTTTCAGGGCAAATAGTCGAACTATCGGGTTGGGTGACTTTCTTCGTGTATACAACGGCAGCGGGCATTCCGGCGATCCTGCTGGCCATGGTGGTTGTGCGCCGTCAGCAGAAATCCGGGTGAGGACGGGATGAGCGGATATCAGGTCGTGCGGGTGTACAGTCTCCGGTTGTGGGTGGAAAACGGCGAGGTGCTGGTGCGGGCACCGGTTTCAGCCTGATTGCGCGGAGTGTGCCTGTGATGAAGAAAGCGCTGATTTCGATGCTGGCCGCGGCGGCGGTACTGCTGCTCGCTGGCTGCACGGCGGGTGACACGATGGCAGACGCTGCCGGTACCAGCTTGCTCACCGCGAGCCCGGCCGAGTTCTGCGCAGAGGCGCAGCATGTCGTCACGCGTACCCGCCAGACCGGCGAGTTCGTGCTGCACCCGGATCTCGACGGCTTCGTGAAATCAAAGACGGATATCGATCCGCTCACCCTGCATGTCTATGCCTGGCCCGCACCCGATGACCCGGGCCGGGCAGTCGCGATCTCCTGCAAGATGAAGAGCGCCGACCACCTCAACACGGCTTTCGGCGCAGGCACCGCCGGGCCCGACGGGCTCTGCCAGGACATGAACCGCGAAACCCTGCGCCAGGTGCGTGCTGCCTTGCCGGCTGCGGCCGGGCGCAAGGTCGTGCTCGATCCCGGCGAAAACGTGTTCAACGAAAAACAGCCGGCCACGACCGGAGCGGACTGGCTGGCGCCGTTCCTGCTCACCACCGAAGACGATGCGGGGACGCTGACGATCCACAGCAAGGGCTTTCGCGTGGACTGGCTCGATCCGCGCTTTGCACGCTTCGACGCGCGCGTGCGCGGCGTGCATTACTGCCACCTGATTGCCCCCGGCTATCTGCGTGATCTGCTCACGGGCCGTGCAGCGGCCGGCGTAAAAATCGGGCGCGAGTGGTCGCCGCCGGCGGCCACAGGCCGGTAACCGCATCCGGAGCGGGATTCGTCCGCTTAATTGCCGTCGTAGTCGTCGACGAAATCCAGCGGGTCGCTGAATTCACGATGCGGTTCTTCGCCCGGCGGCAGGTCGGCATCGTCGACATCCATCGAGCCTGACCAGTCTTCCGGCGGGTCGATCGGTTCGGCCACCAGTTCCAGCCATGCTTCGAGGTCCATCTCCTCGAGCGTGCCGTCGAAGTGCTGCAGTTCGATGGTGCCATCGCCTTCATCCACTGCAACGATCTCGAAGGTGTTGCCGTCGACGCGCCGAAACCAGTTGCCTACACCAGGAAATCCAATGCCGATGGTCATTTTTCCGGTACCCGCTTGCTGCTGACAGGGGGCCTCGCCTCGGGGTTTATATAGCGCAATTGGCGCCCGTTGGGTACACCATGTGATCAGGGCCCGCGGCGCGGGTAGATGCGCTCCCAGATCGGGTGGCCGAGCCGCTGGCCGCGCGCCTCGAAGCGGGTGAGTGGTCGGCGACCGTCGCTGGCCGGATCGATGCCGGCGCCAAACCGGTCGCTGGCCTCCAGCACTGCAGCAATGTGCTCTGCGTAGGGCGGCCAGTCGGTTGCCACATGGAAGTAGCCATCGGCAGCCAGCCGGCGCGCCAGCAGTTCGACAAACGGCGGCTGAACCAGGCGCCGCTTGTGGTGGCGCTTCTTGTGCCAGGGGTCGGGGAAAAACAGATGCAGCCCGGCGAGGCTGGCAGCGGC
>JAHDYN010000240.1 GCA_023383735.1 Gammaproteobacteria bacterium
CGTCGTTGGCCGCGATGCTCTCGGCCAGCGACAGCAGCCGGCCCAGGGTGCCGCCGTGTGATTCGAGGGCATCGCGTACTTCCGGCAGCAGCGGCAGCGGCTCAAGGATGTCTGGCATCGGCATCTGCAGCAGCGCCGGCATCAGCGACATGATTCCGGTCAGGAAGGCGTGGTCGCTCAGACTGTCCTTGTCGCCCCTGAGGTCTGCGGCAAGCAGTTCCATGAAGCGGCCGCGTGTCGCGGCGAGCTGCATGAGGGGGTTCGGGACACCGCCCCCTTCGGGACCGGTATAGAGCATCAGCTGCAACCAGCGCTGCAGCTGGCTGCGGCCGAGCACCGTGATGGCGTGGCGCAGCGACGTGATCCGGTGGCGCACCCCGCTGGCAGCCGAGTTGGTCAGCCGGAGCAGGTTGAGGGTCAGTCCCGGCTCGCTCTTGAAAGCCGCCTCGAGTGCCGGCGTGTCCGCGTTCTTCAGCATCAGGCCGAGCAGACGCAGGAGCGTGACCTGGGACTGGGACAGCTTGCGCCCGCTGATGACGGTCGGACGGGCAAAGTAATAGCCCTGGAACAGCTCGAAGCCGAGCTGCAGGCACAGCCGGGCCTGTTCATCGCTGTCCACCTTCTCGGCCAGCAAGCGCACCGGCCAGGGCCTGAGCGTCGCCACCACATCTGCCAGAGTGGCTGCATCCATGCCCATGATGTCGATCTTGACGATGTCGGCCAGCTCGAGGAGCGGTCGGTGCTGTTCTTCAAGATGGACGAAGTCATCCATTGCCAGCGTGAAGCCCAGCCGCTTCAGCTCCCGGCATCGCGCCACGATGTCCGGGCTGATCTCGACGGTTTCCAGCACCTCGAGCACGAACTTCTGGCGCGGCAGCATCTCGATCGCGTCGCTCATCAGCATGCGTGCATCGAGGTTGATGAAACCGAGGTATGGCCCCAGCGATGTTTCCAGTCCCAGCTCGTTGATCACGTGGCTGAGGACGGTTGCCGTGGCGGCGAGGTCGTCGCTTACCCGGGCGTTGTTCTGCCCGCCCTCGCGAAACAGCAGTTCGTAGGCGTGCAGGCGCCGGGCGCGGTCGAGAATCGGCTGGCGACCGATGAAGATGTCGTTTACAGGGTCGGGCGCTGCAGCCCGTTGCGGATGTCCGGTCATGGCGGCAGAAGTATAGAAAACGAATCCTCCCTCGGGCAGCGACGGGTTCTCACCCTGCATTGCTGCCGGCAGCCCGGCTATCGGCGGGTTGTGGCCGGTCGGCTGCGTCCGTATCATCTGCCCGCGTTTCCGTTTTCGACCAGGCAGGGTGTATGAGCGACCAGCGGGTGATGTTCGTGTTTCCGGGGCAGGGTTCCCAGTATCGCGGCATGGGCAGCGATCTCTATCGCGATTTCGCCACGGCCCGGGAGGTTTACGACCAGGCCAACGAGGTGCTCGGTTTTGACCTGCGCAGGCTCTCGTTCGAAGATCCGGCCGACGAGATCGGCCTGACCCGCAATACCCAGCCGGCCTTGCTGACCCACGAGATCGCCTGCCTGAAAGTCTTCGCCGAGCTGACCGGCGGGCGCGTTACGCCGGTACTGGCCGCCGGTCACAGCCTCGGCGAATACAGCGCGCTGGTGGCTGCCGGGGTGCTGGATTTCGCGGATGCCCTGAAGCTTGTGCGTCGTCGCGGCGAACTCATGGGCGAGCACGGCGAAGGCGGCATGCTGGCCCTGACGCTGGATGTCGAGACGGCGCGACCCCTCGCGGACCGTCATTACTGTCAGGTGGCCAGCTGCAATCTGCCCGACCAGACCGTGGTGGGTGGACGGGATGCCGACCTCGATGCACTGGCGGCTGATCTTGCCGAGCGCATGCCGCGCAAGCGTGCCATCCGTCTGGCAACCGAGGGTGCCTTTCATACCTACTTCATGGTGACAGCGGCCCGCCTGTTCCGGACGGATCTTGATGCGACACCTTTTGCCATCCCCGCACTTGGGGTGCTGTCCAACTACACCGGCGGCATCCATGAAGCCGATCCGGACTCGATACGGACACGCCTGTTTTTCCAGCTCTTCAATCCCGTCAACTGGGTCGGGTGTCTCAATACGGCAATTGCGGACCAGGTGAGCACCTTCGTCGAGTTTGGTGGCGGGCTGGGGAGCGGTGAGGGCCCGGAGTCAAAGCGGCCGAACCTCGAAAGCATCATCCGCAAGACGCTGAAGACAGCCGGCCTGGAGACCAATCACGTCGCGGCGATCAACAGTGAGACCCTGCGCGCGGCTGCGGCGGCATTTGCCGGCTAAGCTGGGGCTGCCATGCCCGACCTGATCGCACAGTTCATCGACATCGTCCTGCACCTCGATGTGCACCTGGATGCGCTGGTCTCGGACTACGGGATCTGGGTGTACGCGATCCTGTTCCTGATCGTGTTCTGCGAGACGGGGCTCGTGGTGTTGCCGTTTCTGCCGGGGGACTCGCTGCTGTTTGCAGCCGGGGCGCTCACTGCATCCGGGCGCCTGGATTTCGCTCTGCTTTCCGTCCTGCTGATCGTGGCGGCGATCATCGGCAACACCGTCAATTACTGGGTGGGTCGTCTGGTCGGGCATGAACTCAAGCTGCGTTTCCCGCGGCTCATACGCCAGTCGCACCTGGACAAGACGCACGCCTACTTCGAGCGCTATGGCGGCATGACCATCATCATCGCCCGCTTCGTGCCGATCGTGCGCACGGTGGCGCCGTTTGCTGCCGGTATCGCCCGCATGGATCATCTGCGCTACCAGGTCTACAATGTGATCGGCAGCCTGCTCTGGGTGCTGTTGCTGGTGCCCGCCGGCTATTTCTTCGCCAACGTACCCCTTGTGAAGAACAATTTTTCCGCGGTGGTGCTCGGTATCGTGTTTGTGTCCATCCTGCCGGGCATCATCGGCGTGATCCGCGCGCGGAATGCCGCCAGGCACCAGCCCTGATGGCCGGGGCCTGAAGCCGGGCAGTACTCAGGGGTTGCCGTCGCGCAGTCCCTGGTGGATGCGCAGATCGATGATCTCGGCGGTCGACAGGCCGGGGTCGGGTGTTTCGCCGGGGTTGAGGATGTCGCGCCCGGTGAGCGGCGTATTGAGCCGCTGTTCCAGCCAGCTGGTCAGCGGCAGCCAGCTGAGCAGGTCCTTCCTGCTGCGCGAACTGTGCATTTCGTGGATGCTGATGCCTTCGTCAGCGGCATGCACGTAGTTCTGGCTGTCGCGCAGGGCGCCGATGATCGGGATCTGCAGCCGGTCCAGGAACGACATGAGCTTCTTGAAGCCCAGCGTGTTTTCGCGCACGCGGTTCGCAACCACGCCGAGCCGTCCCATGCGTCGGCTGACCTTGGCCACCAGCAACAGGTCGGCGATCAGCCGCGAGGCCGCATGGATGTCGATCGAGGAGGGCAATACCGGCACCAGGATCGCATGGGCGCCAGGCGTGAACTCGGTGAGCTGTGCCGTGGTTATGGCAGCCGGCGTATCGATCACCAGATAACGGATCTCGTTGGGTACCCGCAGCTGGAAGCTGCGTGTCATGTTCATGCGCGTTTCGTAGGCAGCGACGCCGTAAATCGCCGGCTGGTCTTTCGGCCGCTTCTTCAGCCAGCGCATGCTCGAACCCTGCGGATCGAAGTCCATCAGTGCGGTGGGCCGGCCGATGGATGCCAGGTAGCCGGCCAGATTGACCGCGAGCGTGGTCTTGCCCGAACCCCCCTTGGGGTTGAGGACGACGATCCTGCGCAGTTCGCGATGACTGGGGATGCTGAGTGCCATGGGGC
>JAHDYN010000241.1 GCA_023383735.1 Gammaproteobacteria bacterium
GGTGGCTATGGCAACGGCGGCCGCTGGCCACAGCGGCTTTTTCGGCACCCTGTCTGAGGGTATGTCGGCCGCTTCAGCGTTCGCAGCTGCGCGGCGTGGGAACAATGAACTGATCCAGGAGCTGTTTGGCGCGGAGGAGATCCGGGCCGCTCACAGCGACATCCGCGAGATGCTGGGTTCAGTGATCGAGCCTTCTACATTTGGCACGCGCCTGCAGGACGGCGCTATTGCCGCCGCTCGCAAGGCGCTGGCGGCATTAGGCCGTCATCAAGCCGTGGCTGATATGGAGGACTATCGCAAGATGCTCGCCTGGCTCGCCGAGGAAGTGGCCAATGCCGCCAGGGAAGGTGGTTTTTTCGGCTTTGGCGGGGTACGGGTGAGCGAGGGTGAGCAGAAGTTTCTCAACCAGCTTTATGAGGTCGTGAAAAAAGAGAGCGCTTCCTTTTAACTGGTGCTCAGGCTGCACAAAAACAAATGAGTAACGTCCTTTATTTAAGTATCGCGGGGATTACCTCCCGCAAGTCTCCCCACTAACCCGCCATTTGTACGCCGCGCACACCGCCCGGCGCAGCCGGGGACAACGGCTTCCATAACGGTAGACCCTTGGCCACAAGACCGAACAGTCCACCCGCCGACTGCAGGATCTGCTCGCACCGGCTGCCACTCCGTAGTTAACATGGGTCCTGCGGTACAGGAACGGGCCAGCCCATGGCGGAATATCTCGAGAGAATACTGAAGGCGCGGGTCTACGACGTCGCGATCGAGACGCCGCTCGACCCTGCTCCACGCCTGTCCGCCCGGCTCGGCAACCAGATCCTCCTCAAGCGCGAGGACCTGCAGCCGGTCTTTTCCTTCAAGCTGCGCGGTGCCTACAACAAGCTCGCACAGCTGACTCCGGCCGAGCGCGCTGCCGGCGTGATCTGCAGTTCGGCCGGCAACCACGGCCAGGGCGTGGCGCTGGCCGGCCGCGCGATGGGCGTGCGCGCCGTGATCGTGATGCCGACCACCACGCCGACCATCAAGAGCGAGGCCGTGCGCGCCCTGGGCGGCGAGGTGGTGTTGCACGGGATCACCTACGATGACGCCTATGCGCGGGCGCAGGAACTTGCCGCTGCCGAAGGCCTGACTTTCGTCCACCCCTTCGACGATCCGGACGTGATCGCCGGCCAGGGCACCATCGGCATGGAGATCCTGCGCCAGCACCAGGGCACGCCCGATGCGATCTTCGTGCCGGCCGGCGGTGGCGGACTGATCAGCGGCATCGCGCTGTACGTGAAGGCGCTGTATCCCTCCATCCGGATCATCGGCGTGGAGCCGGAAGAATCCCCGACCCTGCACGCGGCGCTGCAGGCTGGCCACCCGGTATCGCTGGAGGGCGTCGGCCTCTTCGTCGATGGCGTGGCCGTGCGCCGGGTCGGCGATGAAACCTTCCGGATCTGCCGCGAGCTCGTCGACGAAGTCATCCTGGTCAGCAACGACGAGGTCTGCGCGGCGATCCGCGATGTGTTCGAGGACACGCGCGCGGTCATGGAACCGGCCGGCGCACTGGCGGTGGCCGGCCTCAAGCGCTGGCTGGATGGCAAGCCGCTTGCCGGCCGCACCTTCGTTGCCGTCAACAGCGGCGCCAACCTGAACTTCGACCGGCTGCGCTATATCGCCGAACGGGCCGGCATCGGCGAGCACCGCGAGGCGCTGCTGGCCGTCGAGGTCCCGGAGAAGCCCGGCAGCTTCCGCATCTTCTGCGAGACCATCGGCAGCCGCAACATCACCGAGTTCAATTACCGCTATGCCGATCCGGCGCGCGCGCACATCTTCGTCGGCGTAGGCCTGACCGGCGGACTCGCCGAGCGGGCACAGCTCATCGCCAGCCTCGAGGAACGCGGCTATCCGGTCGTCGATCTCAGCGACGACGAGCTGGCCAAGCTGCATGTGCGCCACATGGTCGGCGGACTCGCCCCGGGCCTGCGCAACGAGCGGCTGTATCACTTCGTGTTTCCGGAACGGCCGGGTGCGCTGCTCGGCTTTCTCAAGGCGCTCGGCAACCGCTGGAACATCAGCCTGTTCCACTACACGAACCCGGGGGCCGATTTCGGTCGTGTGCTGACGGGCATCCAGGTGCCCGATGCCGAAATGGAGGACTTCCTGACGCACCTGCGCGCGACGAGCTACGAGTTCCGCGAAGAAACCGCGAATCCGATCTACCGGATGTTCCTGGCCAGCGACTGAAGGCGCCGCGGCGTCACGAGTCTGCGGTGGCCAGCTGGCTCTCCCGCTCGCGCCGCTTTTCCAGCCGGCGCATCCACAGGCTGCCGCCGACCACGCCCAGCGCCACGATGAGCACGAGGATGGTGGCCAGCGCGTTGACATCGGGACTGACTCCGAGGCGCATCTTCGAAAAGATCACCATCGGCAGCGTGCTGGAACCGGGCCCGGCCACGAACTGCGAGATCACCAGGTCATCCCAGGACAGGGTGAAGGCCAGCAGCCATCCCGAGGCGATGGCCGGCAGGATCAGCGGCAGGGTGATGCGGAAAAACACCCTGGCCGGCCGTGCGCCCAGGTCCATCGCCGCCTCTTCAAGCGAGTCGTCAAAGCCGGCGAGCTGCGACTGCACGATCACCGTGACGTAGGCCATCGCAAAGGTCACGTGGGCGATGGTGATAGTCAGCGCGCTGCGGCCCTCGGGCCAGCCCAGCAGCTGCTCCATGGAAATGAACAGCAGCAGCATGGACAGGCCGGTGATCACTTCGGGCATGACCAGCGGCGCCGTGGTCATGCCTGCCAGCAGCGTCCGCCCCTTGAAGGGCCCGAAGCGGGCGAGCACCAGGCCCGCCAGCGTCCCCAGCACCACGGCGATGCTCGCCGTCATCGCCGCGATCTTGATCGACAGCCAGGCGGCATTGAGGATCTGCTCGTTGCTGAACAGCGCGTGATACCACTTGAGCGTGGGCGAATTCTGCGCATCCCAGACGGTGACCAGCCGGGAGTTGTTGAAGGAAAAGACCACCATCGAGAGGATCGGCACATAGAGAAACGCGAAGCCGATCAGCAACGCCGATGTCGACATGATCCGGCCGCGCATCAGCGTCGCACCGCCAGTTCGCGGGTCTGTATGCGCTGGAAGATCATGATCGGCACCACCAGGAGGATCAGCATGAAGATCGCCACCGCACTCGCCACCGGCCAGTCGCGGTTCGAGAAGAACTCGTCGGCCAGCACCCGCCCGATCATCAGCTGGTCGGCGCGGCCGAGCAACGAGGGGATAACGTACTCGCCGACCGCCGGAATGAACACCAGCAACACGCCGGCAACGATGCCGGGGAAGGACAGCGGCAGGGTCACGCGCAGGAACGTCGTGAGGGGCCGTGCGCCAAGATCCGCAGCAGCTTCGACCAGGGTCTGGTCGTGTTTTTCCAGATTGGCGTAGAGCGGCAGGATCATGAAGGGCAGATAGGAATAGACGATGCCGATATACACGGCGAAGTCGGTCTGCATCATGGTGATGGGCGTGTCGATCACGCCAAGCGACATCAGCACGTTGTTGATCACGCCGTTGCTCTTCAGCAGCCCGATCCAGGCGTAGACGCGCAGCAGAAAGGAGGTCCAGAACGGCAGGATCACCAGCATCAGGAACAGGCTGCGCCAGGCGGGCGTGGAGCGCGCAATGGCATAGGCCATCGGATAACCGATCAGCAGGCACAGGAATGCCGAGATCGCCGCCACCCTGACCGAATACAGATACGAGGTGACGTACAGGTCGTCGGTCAGCAGGAAGGCGT
>JAHDYN010000242.1 GCA_023383735.1 Gammaproteobacteria bacterium
CGGCCAAGCAGGTGTGCATCGCGTTTCGCGGATCAGCCACGGTCAGCTCGAACGTCGCCGCAGCAGCTTCGCCTTCTCGATGCGGTTCTCATTGCCAGACCGCAGACGACGGATATTGGCACGGTGGGTAAACAGGATAAGCAGCGCGAGGCCGGCCAGGAACACCAGCAAGGGCAGCTGGCCGTCGGCCCCGCTGACCCACAGCCAGAGCGGGAGGGCGAGGGCCGCCAGCATGGTGGCTAGGCCGACATAGCCCGTTGTCACCAGCACCAACACCCACACCAGCACGCCGGGCAGGGCGAGCGCCGGCGCAATGCCGAGCAGTGCCCCGACAGCAGTTGCCGCACCCTTGCCGCCGGCAAATCCGAACCAGACGGGATAACAATGCCCGATCACCGCTGCGCCGGCACAGGCCAGCGTCAGCCAGGTGCGGGACACCTCGGGATCCAGGGGAACACCTGGCAGCACGAGCGCCGGAAAGAGCCACGGCGGCAAGTAGCCCTTGCCGATATCGATCAGTATGACGCGCAAGGCAAACCACTTACCCTGGGTACGCAAGGCATTGGTCCCGCCCGGATTACCGCTCCCCTGCGTGCGGATATCGATGCCTCCGGCAAGCTTGCCGACGATGAGAGCGCCGGTCAGAGAACCAACCAGATAGCTGATCAGCACCTTCAGGCCAAGTTCAAGCATCCGATCCCAGCCAGCTGTCGCGTCGGGCAACGGCATCTGCATCCGCTTGCGGATCAATACCCAGGTAACAGGTATCGCGGGGTGCGGGCATGGGGTGCAGAGTGATACTCATCAGCGTCTGGTCACGAAATATATAACAGCTGCATTCCCCGTCCGGCGGCAAACGATCGAGCAGCGCTTCGAAATTGTCGGTAGCAGCGCGGCGGCCATTGATTGCGACCAGCTCGTCTCCTGCCGAGAGCCCGGCTAGCTGCGCCGGACCGCCCGCAACCACATGGCTGATTCTTGCGCGGCCATCGGCATTCTTTAGCTTGAGTCCGAGCCAGGCTCGGGGCTTGCCCTTCCGCCGGCTGGGCAGCCCTCCTGCATCGCTCTCATTGTCACTGGCCCGGGTATGCAACAGCAGGCCAAACTGGGCCAGCAGAATGCCGAGCGGCGGATCCACGGTGGTCCGCAGGTTCTGGCGAAAAAAAGCCTCAAGATCAAGACCACTGACCTGCTCAGCCAGACGCTCGAACTCACCCTCGGCGAGCCCGGTGCTGTCGTCGGCGCCGAACTCGCGCCACAGTTCGCGCATTACACAATCCAGTGAGTGCGCGCCGCCGGAGCGTAGCCGGATCTCGAGATCAAGCGCCAATGCGACCAGCGCACCCTTTAGGTAGTAACTGACGGTACTGTTGGGTGAATTCTCATCGGGCCGGTAGAACTTTATCCATGCGTCAAAACTTGCCTCCTCCAGCGTCTGATGGCGGCGGCCATTCGTCCTGTAGAGCTTGGTCAGACTGCGCCCGAGGATCTCGAGGTATTGCTGCCGGGTGAGAAGGCCGGCCCGCAGCAGGGCCAGATCGTCGTAGTACGAGGTGATCCCTTCAAAGATCCACAGCTGGCGTGTGTATGCCTCCTGTGACAGATCGGCGTGCACAAACTCCGCCGGCCGGATGCGCTTGACATGCCAGGCATGGAAATACTCATGGCTCACGAGGCCCAGGAAACGGCGATACCCGGCATCCGTTTCTGCGACGCCAGGCTGCGGCAGGTCATCACGCCGGCAGATCAGGGCTGCCGACGCGCGGTGCTCAAGCCCGCCGTAACCGTCGGCAACAGCGTTCAGCAAAAACTGGTAGCTGCTCATCGGTGCGGGCCGACCAAAAAAATCGATATGCCAGGTGCACAGGCGCATCAGATCGGTACGCAGCCTGGCCTGGTCGACAGCCGGATTCCCGACCATGGCCAGAGCGTGGGGGGTTCCCGCCGCCCCGAACTCGATAACGGCCAACCGGCCCATGAGTACCGGGTGATCGATCAGATCGGTGTAGCCCTCGGCATGGAATGCGCCGAATTCACCCGCTGCCCCGGTAAGGCGCGGCAGACTCGTCGCCAGCTGCCAGACGATGCCGGGCGGCAATTCCGGTGGGTCGATATGCACGACGTACCTGGCCTGTTCCTGCCCGCCCACCTGCAGAAACAGGCACACGCCGTTGAAGAAGCCTGAATCCTTGTCGAGCCAGGCGCCACGCACCGAGTTGTCCGCCGCATAAACGGTTGTCGTCACCAGAAGCGCCCCGGTCACCGGCGCAATTCGCCAGCTGTGCTTGTCCAGCTTCCGCAGCGCAACCGGTTCGCCGTCGCTCGCAGCCTGGACCTGAACGATGTGCCGTGCGTAGTCCCGAATCAGGTAACTGCCGGGTATCCATGCCGGCAGCCTGAGCACCTGGCCATCCGGATCCGGGTGCTCGATGCGACAAGTCACCTCATAAAAGTGCTCACAGGGGCTGAGCGGCCGGACGTGATAGACGATGGGGGCCTGGCTGACGGGGTTGCTCATGGATCCGGATGCCGCAACAAACCTGGGGAAATCATGGACTGGGAGTCTAGCTGAGCCGGACGCGGCAGGTGGATCTCCAGCAGCATGCAACGCACACCCCCTCCCCCCACATGCTCGATGGTGGGAACACCGACCGGCAGGAGCGCCGCATGCCGCTCCAGCCTGCGGCGTTGACCGGGCTGGAGGCTTTGCAGTGCGGTTTCAGACAGCACCAGCACCGGACCGCCAGCGGAATCCACCTCCAGGCAGTTGGCGGCAAACTGCCGGGCCTGGTCGACGGATATCTCGACCAGACTGCGGTTCGAGGCCTCCAGCTCTGCACATATGGCCTCGCGGCCGACCGGATCCCCGATCGCTTCGCTGCAAAGTATTGCGAAGTTCCGCCCGAGACTCATCATGACGTTGGTGTGGTAGACCGCCATACCGGCACCAAGACTGGCATCAAAGGCCACGATCCGATAGCCGGCCAGACGGCTGAACTCGGCGAGCGCCGGATCATGGGTCCGGGCCGACCGGACGGCAAAGGCCGTACCGTTCAGCCGGTCCAGCACGAGACTGCCGGTACCTTCGAGATAGCTGCCGGACTGCTCCAGCCCGGACAGGTCGATCACCCGGTGTATCCGGAATCCGCCGTCAGCCGCCAGCCACTCGAGGATGTCGGGGCGACGCTCCGCACGCCGGTTGACAGCTGCCATCGGGTACAACACGACCGTGCCATCGTTGTGGGTAGACATCCAGTTATTGGGAAACACCGCATCGGGCGTGGCGCCACCGGGGACATCGGCGACAACGAGCACCCCTGTACCCGCACGCTCCAGCGCAGCCACCACGCCGTCAAACTCCCTGATGACTCGCGCTGCCAGGTCCACAGCGGAGTGCATCGCGGGCTGCTGAAACTGATTCGATGCAGCGGTCTGGGGGTTCGGTCCGAAGTGGCTGGGACGGATCATGAGGAGATGCCGGGTCGTCTGGTGCTGATCGCGGACCGGGTCTGCAGGCTTCATTTCAGCTCCACCTTCGGCACACCCACATCGCATGGGACCGACACAGGCTAAAGTATTTCCGTGCCGTGCCGATCACAGCAACGGATCCGCCGGGCAAAAACGGGGAGTGCATCAGTGTCTGGCTCGTATTGCTTTTCGAAAACCGGCGCGTATATTACCGGCCGACCGAGACAGAAACGTCAGTCACACATCACGACACATCACAGTAAGACGTTGCCCCTGCAGGGACTCCAGTTGCTACTGT
>JAHDYN010000243.1 GCA_023383735.1 Gammaproteobacteria bacterium
GAACGACGCGCTCGGCCTGATGCTCGCCGACAAGACCTGGCAGGAAACCGCCGAGATACTGCGCAAGCGCTACACGCGCGTTCTTGATCGCATCAACAAGCTCGACAGCGATGAGGTCTTCGAGACCTTCATGAACGCCTTCGCCATGACGCTCGACCCGCACTCCAATTACCTGTCTCCGCGTCAGTCGGAGGAATACAAGATCCAGATGAGCCTGTCTTACGAGGGCATCGGCGCCTCCCTGCAGCTTGACGAGGAATTCGTGCAGGTCATGAACGTGATTCCCGGTGGCCCGGCCGCCGTTGACGGGCGCCTGAAAGCCACCGATCGCATCACCGCAGTGGGCCAGGACGGCAGCAAGGAAATGGTCGATGTCGTCGGCTGGGAGCTCGACGATGTCGTGCAGAAGATCCGCGGTCCCCGCGGCAGCAAGGTGCGCCTGCAGATTCTCCCCGGCGGCGCAGCGCCTGGCGTGACTGAATATGTCCTGGAACTGACCCGCGACAAGATCAAGCTTGAGGAACAGGCCGCCCGGAAGGAAGTGATTTCGCTGGAGCGCGATGGCGAGCCGGTGAACATCGGCGTGATCAGCGTACCGAGCTTCTACCAGGACTTTGAGGCGCGCAATCGTGGCGACAAGGACTACGTGAGCACCACGCGCGATGTCCGGCGCCTGATCGGCGAGCTGCGCAAGGACAAGATCGTCAGCCTGGTGCTCGACTTGCGCGGCAACGGTGGCGGTCACCTGACTGAAGCCACGGCCTTGACCGGTCTGTTCATCAACCAGGGCCCGGTCGTGCAGTTGCGCGATACCAATGGCCGCATCGAGGTGCTCGACGACCCGGAACCGGCAGTGGCCTACAACGGGCCGCTCATCGTGCTGGTTGACCGGTTCAGCGCCTCGGCATCCGAGATCTTCGCAGCCGCCATCCAGGACTACCGTCGTGGCATCGTCATCGGCCAGCAGACCTTCGGCAAGGGCACCGTCCAGAACCTCTACGAGCTGGACCAGTATTCGCCCGGCCGGTCGGATCGCGGACTTGGCCAGCTCACGCTGACCATCGGCAAGTTCTATCGTGTCAATGGCGGCAGCACGCAGCACCGTGGCGTCATTCCGGATATCACCCTGCCCTCGGCCATCGACGCCGGCACCATCGGCGAGAGCAGTCGCGATCGCGCCCTCCCCTGGGACCAGATCGCCGCAACACGCTTCCAGACCAGTCAGCCGCTGGATGCCGCGATTGCCGAACTGACCCGCTACGAGAACACGGAACTTGCCGGCGACCCGGACATGCAGCATCTGGAAGCCAGCATCGCGGCGATCAACGAGCTGCGTGCGCGAAAGCGGGTCTCGCTGAACCTCGCCGAGCGCAAGAAGGAGCGTGAACGGGAGCAGCGCGTGCAACTCGAACGGGAGAACACCCGGCGCACGGCCCAGGGAATGCCGCCGGTGGAATCGCTCGACAAGCTGAAGCCCGACGAACAGCCGGACATCCTGCTGCAAACGGCAGCGCGCGTGGCATCGGAGTATTCGCGCATCAGCCGTGCCAGCCAGGGACTGCTGACACAGTCAGCGCCGCCCGCCACGCCGCGCTGAGGGCCTCAGTTCAACAGCACGGAATAGATTTCCCAATACTCGTCGCCGAGCACGTTGACCGAAAGGCTGCGAGCATTGGCACTCGCCGGCTTCCCGTCCTCTGCGAACAGCAGCGGGATGTCGGCACAGCTGGCGGCGATCGGCACCGTATCGTTGTCGCGCAGATACTCGACCCGTCGGCGCAGGTACTCGGCGCGCTCCCGCACCAGCACCGGCAGCTCGTCCAGCTCGTCCAGCTGCCGCAAGACCTGCGCCACCAGTTGCCCTGTCGCATGACAGGCCTGCAGATCGCCGTAACGCATGTCGTTGACCTGTCTCAGCGAGGCATCACGCGCCATCTGCGCCACATTGTGTGCAGCAAGCTGCACGACCAGTTCCTGCGCGAGGGCGATCACCGAAAGGTTGACCAGCCGCTTGCTGTCCGTATCGATGCTGGCAGCAGGCGTCACGGACTCCCTGAGTTTTTCGTGCCGGGCTTTTTCGTAGCGCTCGATTTGCGACTGGACACCGGCCAGCGCGGACTCCAGCACGGCCAGCGCATGCTGACAGCGACGACGGGCGAAAAGTGTCCAGAAACCGGTCAGTTTCGCCTGCTGCAGGCGGACGCCATGCAGTTCGGCTTCGATCGACACGCGGCGTTCGATCAACGGCGCCAGACGCTGTTCAATGGATGCCAGGGCAATCTTTCGATGCTCCTCGAAGCGCGCCGTTTCCCGCCGCAGCTCGGCTTCCTGCTGGCGGGCACCGAGTTCGCGTGCCAGGCGGGCCAGACGCCGCCGGCAATATTGCCAGACACCGCGCAGCTGGAAGAACACCGCCGCATTGGCCGCCCGCTCCGGATCCGCCAGCAGGCCCTCGAGGTGCTCCAGGCGCTGCTGCCACCGGAGGGTGGCGCCCTCCTGCTGTCGCAGCTGATCGGCAAGGCTGGACCGGTCGCGTTGCAACCGGGCAAATTCGCGCTTCAGTTCGGCACGGTTCCAGAACAGCTGCAGGAGCCGTTCGTCCTCCGCGGGTTTGCGGCGAAACAATACTTGCCGGGCAATGGATGCCATCCGTCCGAAACTAACCAGTTCCGCGCCTGGCGGCGGTGAAGCAATCGACAGTTTCTCAAGACATGGCAGGCGCTGAAGCGCGGAACCCGTGCCCCATGTCATGCAGGTAGTCCAGCCATTTGCCGAACATGATGTTCTTCGACCAGCGGCGGTCGAGTTCCCGGGAGCTGTCGTTCAGCAGCTTTCGCAGGGTGTCGTGGCGCGGGGCATGGATCCAGCCCAGCACCTCGACCATGCGCGCATCGAGATAGACACGCAGGCGCAGATCCGGATCCGCCACGCAACCGGCCGGATCATCAAAGTGGTAGCTGAGCCGCAGGTCCAGCGTATAACGGGTTACGGCATCGACCGTCAGATGAAGGTCAAGATCATGCGGCGAACCGGACACCGCCACCAACGCGCCCGCAGGCCGCTCCGGCAGCAGCATGGGAGCCAGCCCGGCCAGCTTGAGGAAGTTGCCTTCGTACAATGCCATCAACGCCCCGAGACTGCGTCGCGCGACGATGCACTGTGGAACGATGTAGCTGTCGGTGATCACGTTTTGACTATAGCACGCTGGCTCATGCACACTTTTTGCGGACACATGTCCAACACTAAAGCAAAATCCAACGGGGTCTGTGATCGTGTCCACGCTTGACATCACTCATATCAGCTGTGCGCCTTTCCAGGACCAGCGGCCCGGCACAGCCGGGCTGCGCAAGAAGGTCAATGTGTTCCGGCAACCGCACTACCTGGAATGCTTCGTCCAGGCAATCTTCGACACGCTTGAACTGCCCGAAGGCGCGCGCCTGGTGGTAGGCGGCGATGGCCGATACCACAATGCCGAAGCGATACAGACCATCATCCGCATCGCTGCGGCCAACGGCATTCGCGAGGTGATCGTCGGGCAGAATGGCCTGCTGTCGACGCCAGCCGCATCGCTGGTCATTCGCAAATACCGGGCTGCAGCCGGATTCATACTGACTGCCAGTCACAACCCGGGCGGACCGGATGGTGATTTCGGCCTGAAGTTCAACACGCCAACCGGCGGCCAGGCAACCGAGCAGGTGACCGAGGCCGTATTCAGCGCCAGCCAGCAACTCACGGGCTACCGGATCGCCAGTCTGCCGGCCGTCG
>JAHDYN010000244.1 GCA_023383735.1 Gammaproteobacteria bacterium
CGATCTGGCTCGAGATTACGCTGCGGTTCTGCTGCAGGGCGGTCTTTACCCAGGCCTCGACATCGTCGGGGTCGGGCGAGACCAGCGGAATGTCCTCGGCAGGTTTGGCCAGGGTGGGCGGGATCTCGTCGATGATGGTACGCAGCGCTTCCCAGTTGTTGGCCAGTGCGCGCTTGGCAAGGATTTCGGCGGCAACGGCCTGGTCATAGGCGGCCTGGGCCTCCTGCACGTCCGTAATCGCGATGAGCCCGACCTCGAAGCGCTTCTGTGCCTGTTCCAGCTGGCGTCCGATGGATTCCTTGGCGGCCTGTTCCGAGGCCAGCGTGTCTTCGGATGCCAGCACCAGGAAGTAGGCGGAGGCGACACGCACGATCAGGTCCTGCTGGGCAGCCTGATAGTCCGCATCGGCCTGCGCAGACTTCTTGTCGGCCTGCGAAAGCGTGACCCATTGATCCCAGCGAAACACGCTCTGGCGCAGTTCAAGCACCCAGTTCTGCGCATCGTTGTCGCGTGAGTCGACCACCCGCGTGGACTGCAAACCGCCGAAAAAGGTCGTGGTGGTGCCATCTGCGGCGTTGTTGGCGATGTTCATGCGGCCGCTGGCCTGCGGCAACAGGGCGCCGCGCGCGATGGGCTTGCCCTCCATGACAGCCAGGCGATTGGCCTCGGCCTCCCGTATGCTCGGGTCGCTCTGCAGAGATTTTTCATAGATCTGCAGCAGTGTATCGGCATGACCCGCCTGGGCCAGCAGCAGCATGACGGGCAGAAGCCGGTGGAGAATTCTCATCGTCTGCATTCCTGATGGTTGCTCTGACAGTGGCTCGCACCGTTCAGAAAATGAAGGCCTGATGTCCTGGCGCGTTCCTGAGCGGCGGGACGACGGTTTCCAGGAGAACTTCCGTGGCCCACTCGTTTTCGGCAAGCCGGCGAACCAGCAGGGCTTCCATCCCCGGAGCGGTACCGCAGACCACGAACAGCCGGCCACCCACGGCAAGCCAGTTCTCGAAACGGCGATCATAGACCGGCAGGGAGCCGGTCAGGGCAATAACGTCGTAGCGACCGGCCGGCGTGAACCCGAAGACATCGGCATTCTGTACCTCGGCACGGCGACAGGCAGCGAGCTTCGTGCGTGCCGTATCGGCGAGTTCCGGGAGGATCTCGAGGCTGGTGACCGTGCCTCCCAGCGCTGCGAGACAGGCCGTCATGAAGCCGCTGCCGGTCCCTACCTCGAGTACCCGTTCAGAAGCGGCCGGAGACAGGGCCTGCAACAGGCGACCCTCAAGCTGTGGTGTCAGCATGGTTTCGCCGCCCGGCAGGGGTATGCAGGTATCGGCGAAGGCGAGGGCGCGATAACGCGGCGGCACGAACTGCTCGCGGGGAACGGCAGCGAGCACGGCCAGAATGGCCGGGTCAAGTACGTCCCAGGTCCGCACCTGCTGGTTGACCATCTGGGTGCGTGCAAATTCGGTATTGGTGTTCATGCGGAGCGGCTCAGGGTAAGGAGTTTGCGGGTTGCAGACAAGTTCGGGGCGGGTTGCGGGGCGATTATCGTTCCAGAGCCGGATTATGGTGAACTCCCGGACTTGGCGGTAGACCCATCGGCTATGCTTCGACCCAATCCGCGCGGCCGGTTCGCGCCAGGTTTCTCCGGACCGGGGGAGGCAGGCGCAATTATCCATCAGGGGAGGCCAGGGCCCGGCTGGTTTTCCCCATAGCGATGTCCAGATGACCGAGACGTGGTTAATCCTGGCGCTCGCCGTGATCTGCTTCGGGCTTGCTGGCGCTTGCCTGCATCTCTGGCGTTCACGCGGCGCCTATGCCCGCAGTGTCGAGACCCTCAACCAGGAGATACTCGACGCTGCCGAGGCGTCTGCATTCGGCAAACGGGTGACGCACCCGGCAACGGCTCCGGCGGGATTCTCTGCGCTTGGCGACAACATCAACCGCCTGTTCGACACGCTGAATGCCAAAGACCGGCAGATGCGCCAGCGCGAGGCGCTGTTCCAGGATCTCGCAAATACCATGCCCGAGGTCGTTCTCGTGCACCGCGACCGCGTCATCTTTGCCAACAACGTTGCGGCCGGCCTGATAGGCCTGACTCCCGAGCAGCTGGTCGGCCGTCCGGTGACCGATCTGGTGCGGCCCGCCTATCGGGCCCTGACCCGCAAGAACCTCACGGGTCGTCTTGCCGGTGAGGCGGTGCCCGATCGCCTGGAGATCCAGCTCATCTCCGGTGACGAGGGCGGCATGTGGGTCGAGGCTGCCGGCTCGATGATCGACTATCGCGGCCAGAAGGCGATACTGACCATTGCCCGCGATATCAGCCACCGGAAAAGCATCGAGGCCAATCTCGGTCGCGGCAAGCAGCAGGCACAGATCACCCTGGAGTCAATCGGCGAGGGGGTGATCACCACCGACACGCAGGGCCTGATCGACTACCTCAACAGCGCGGCCGAGAAGCTGATCGGTGTCAGCCGTGAACTTGCCGTGGGCAAGCGCATGACAGATCTCCTGAAGCTGGTCGATGAATCGGACCGCAAGGATCTCGGTGATCCGGTCTCGCGCTGTCTGGCAGAGCGCCGCCAGGTCAGCCTCGGTCGTCGCGCCCTGATGCTCACGGTCGAGGATGGCCGCGAGCTGTCTGTCGAGCTGACGGCTTCGCCGATCATCGGTCCCGGCGATACGGTCGCCGGTGCGGTGGTGATCATGCACGATGTGACGGAAATGCGCGGCCTGACCCGCCGCATCTCCTATCAGGCCGCTCATGACGCGCTCACCGGTCTGGCCAACCGCAGCGAGTTCGAGCGACGCGTCCAGGAGGCGATCGACTCCGGACGCGAGGATTCCACCCACTCGGTGCTCTGCTACATGGATCTCGACCGCTTCAAGGCGGTCAATGACACCTGTGGCCACCTGGCCGGTGACAACATGCTGCGCGAGATCGCCAAACTGATCCGCGACAAGGTGCGTGATTCCGATCTCGTGGCCCGGCTCGGTGGCGACGAATTCGGCATGTTGTTGCTGCGTTGCCCGCTCGACAAGGCGCGGCAGATTGCCGATGACGTGTGCAACGCGGTCCGGGACTACCGCTTCGTGTGGCAGGACCGGATTTTCACCGTCGGGATCAGCATCGGGCTGGTCGAGATTGCCCGCGAGACCGGTTCGCTGAAAGACCTGCTCAGTGCGGCGGATTCGGCCTGCTATGTCGCCAAGCAGCAGGGCCGCGGCCGGGTCCACGTGTACTCGTCACGGGATGAAGTCTCCGCCCGGCAGCGCGGCGACATCCACTGGCTGCAGCAGCTGCAGGTGGCCCTGCGCGAGAACCGGTTTGAACTCCATGTCCAGCCGGTCATCGCAACCTCGGGTCGGGTCGCCAGCGGTCCGGCGATCGAGGTTCTGCTGCGCATGATCGATGAGGAAGGCAAGCTGGTTCTGCCGCGCCAGTTCATTCCGGCGGCGGAACGCTATCAGCTGATGTCGGGCATCGACCGCTGGGTTGTGCAGGCGACGCTGGCGGCACTGGCCCATGGCGCCATTCGTCTGCCCGATGACCGGAGTTGCAGCATCAACCTTTCAGGCCAGTCACTCGCCGACGAGGGCTTCCTCGACTTCGTGATCGATTGCCTGGACCACAGCCAGATCGCGCCCAGCCGCATCTGCTTCGAGATCAGTGAAACAGCCGTGATGGATCGCGTCGATCAGGCGCGCCGATTCATCGCTGTGCTGCATGGCATGGGCTGCCAGTTCGGCCTGGACG
>JAHDYN010000245.1 GCA_023383735.1 Gammaproteobacteria bacterium
TTAGCAATGCACCCTGAATGACGCATACGGGAATTCCCGTGCAGGCGCCCGGCGCGTTCGGCAACCGGATCCGCAACAACCGCCCGCGGTTACAAAAAGTTACAAAGCCGCGGGGCCTGCTGCATCGTCCATAAGCAGTCATCTATCCAGATGATTCTTATGCGTTTTCCAGACAATAGAATGCAGCCTTGAGGCACCGCCCCGGGTCCGCCCCGCGCAGCCGGGCGAAGGGTCCATGGCATGGCTCTTCCCGAGCCTCTAAAGTTTCATCGCTGCCCCGCACACCGATTTCTCAAAGGACTGTCCATGCAACGCTTCGACCAGCTGACGAGCCGACCCAAGTTCATTGCATTCGGCCTCGCGGTGCTGGTCGCGCTGTGGCTGCTGTCGGGGTATCTCGGCAAGGAGCCCGCAGAGACTGAAACGCAGGCAGATACCACGGAGGCCGCCGGCACCATGAGCGTGCAGTTCCAGGCGCAGGTGGCCCAGCCGGTCACGCGCAACCTGAGCGTCTACGGCCGCACCGCACCGGTACGCCAGGTGGAACTCAAGGCCGAAACCAGCGGCCGGGTCAGCGAGCTCGGCGTAAGGCGTGGTGCAATCGCCCGCAGTGGCGACATGCTGCTGAAACTCGATCTGCGCGACCGCCAGGCCCGCCTGGAGCAGGCGCGCGCCGGGGTCGCCCAGCAGGAGGCGTCCTACAAGGGCCAGCTCGAGCTCAAGCCCAAAGGCTATGTATCGGAAACCCAGCTGGCCGAAACGCTGGCCAAGCTGGAAACCGCACGCGCCGAACTGACCCGCGCCGAACTCGACCTCGAATACATGAACATCCGTGCGCCGTTCAACGGCATGGTGCAGGAACGCAATGTCGAGATCGGTGACTACGTGCGCGCCGGCGATCCGGTCGTCACCTTCGTCGACAATACCCACCTCATCGTGACCGGCAGCATTGCCGAACAGGATGCGGGTTTCGTGCGCGTCGGCACGGTTGCCACCGCACACCTGGTCACCGGCGAGGTCGCGAGCGGCAAGATCCGCTACATCGCCCCGGTTGCCGACGAGGCCACACGGACCTTCACCGTCGAACTCGAGCTGCCGAATCCGGCCGGCAAGCTGCCGGCCGGCGTCACCACCGAGATGCGCATTCCGGCCGGCGTGGTGCTGGCCTACCAGGTTTCGCCTTCCCTGCTGACGCTCGATGCCGAAGGCGAGCTGGGCATCAAGACCGTTGACGCCAACGGCAAGGTGATCTTCCACCGCGTCAGCATCGCGCAGTCCGGCACCAACGGCATCTGGATCACCGGGCTGCCGGATCAGGCCAACATCATCGTCGTCGGACAGGGCTACGTATCGGCCGGCCAGGCCGTGAAGGCCGTTCCCGCCAAGGCGGGTGAACTGCTGGGCGCCGGCCAGACGGCGATCCTGCGCCCATGAATGCACTGATCGATCTCTGCGTCAGTCGCAGCCGGGCCGTCATGGTGGCGCTGGTCGTGCTGCTGGCGGCCGGTGCCGTCTCCTACCGCAGCATCCCCAAGGAAGCACAGCCGGACGTCGATTTCCCCTACATCAGCATCATGGTCACGCTGGATGGCGTGTCAGCCGAAGACTCGGAGCGTCTGCTGGTCCGGCCGCTCGAGCAGCAGCTGCGCAACATTGAGGGCATCAAGGAAATGGTCGCCTCGGCGACCGAGAACCGCGCCTCGATCACCCTGGAATTCGAACCCGAGATCGACATCGACCAGGCGCTGACGGATGTCCGCGAAAAAGTCGACCAGGCCAAGGCCGAGCTGCCTGAAGACGCGCGCGAGCCCACCGTCAACGAAATCAAGTTCTCGCAGTTCGACCCGATGATGGTCATCAACCTGGGCGGCGATCTCCCGGAACGCAGCATGAACGCCATCGCCCGCAACCTGCAGGACCGCCTGCAGTCCGTCGACGGCGTGCTCGAGGTGAACCTGGTCGGCATCCGCGACGAGGTGCTGGAGATCGTCATCAACCCGCTGACGATGGAAAGCTACGGGCTGTCGCCGGCCGACGTGCTGAACTTCGTGCAGCGGAACAACCGGCTGGTTGCCGCCGGCGCGCTGCAGTCCGAACAGGGGCGCTTCGCCGTGAATGTGCCCGGCCTCATCGAGTCACCGGAGGACCTGCTCAGCCTGCCGCTGAAGGTCGACGGCCAGAAGGTGGTGTACTTCCGCGACATCGCCCAGGTGCGCCGCACCTTCAAGGATCCGGAAAGCTACGCGCGTCTCAACGGCAATCCGGCCGTCGGCGTCCGCATCGTCCAGCGCAACGGCTCGAACCTGCTCGACGTGGCTGCCAACATCAAGCGCGTGGTTGCCGAGACCCAGGAGGCCTGGCCGCCCGGCATCACCCTGACCTATTCACGCGACAAGTCCATCTTCGTGCGCGACGACGTCAACCAGCTGGTCAACGACGTGGTCGTCGCCGTACTGCTGGTGGTGATCTGCCTGATCGGCATCCTCGGCCTGCAGAATGCGCTGCTCGCCGGCATTTCCATTCCGGCCTCATTCTGTGCCGCCTTCCTGCTGATCGACATGGGCGACATGACCATGAACATGGTGGTGTTCTTCGGCCTGATCATGTCGGTTGGCCTGGTTGTCGATGGCGGCATCGTCGTGGTCGAACTGGCCGACCGGCGCATGGCCGAGGGCCTCCATCGTCGCGTGGCCTATGCCGAGGCTGCCAAGCGCATGGCCTGGCCGATCTTCGCCTCGATCTCCGCCACCATCGTGGCCTTCCTGCCGCTGGTCTTCTGGCCCGGCCTGATCGGCAACTTCCTCAAGGCCATGCCGATCGTGCTGGTCTATACGCTGGTCGCCTCGCTGATCATCGCGATGTTCGTGGTACCAGCCCTGGGGGCGATGTTCGGCCGTGCCGGGCACCTGACACCCGAGAACCGGCAGCAGCTGATGCTGGCGGAAACCGGCGACCTGAACCAGATCGGCGGCTGGACGGGCCACTACCTCCGCATCGTCACGCGCGCCATCAACCACCCGGCCCGCACGGTCGGGATGCTGACCGGCATGCTGATCCTCGTGTTCATCGCCTACGGATTCTTCGGCCGCGGCGTCACGCTGTTCCCGCATGTCGATCCCTCGCAAGGCAGCGTCGACATCCGCGCACGCGGTGACCTCTCCATCCACGAGAAAGACCGGCTGGTGCGGCTGGTCGAGCAGCGGGTCTATGGCATCGAAGGCATCAAGACCGCCTATGTCAGCTCCGGCAAGGGCAACATGGGCGCGCCGGCCGACCAGATCGGCTCCGTCAGTCTGAACTTCGAGCACTGGGAAGAACGCCGCCCCGCTGCGGAGATCATCGCGGAGATCCGTGAACGCACCGCCGACATCGCCGGCCTCGTGATCGAGCCACGCCTGCCGGTGGAGGGTCCGCAGCAGGGCAAGCCGATCAACATCGAGGCCTCGTCGCCGTCGCTCGATGCGCTGCGCGATGCGGTGACCAAGATCCACGCGGTGGTCGAGAAGGTCCCGGGCGTACGCAACGTCGAGGATACCCAGCCACTGCCCGGCATCGAATGGCGCATGGAAGTCGATCGCGCCCAGGCTGCCAAGTTCGGTGCCGACGTGTCGCTGGTGGGCAGCATCATCCAGCTGGTCACCAACGGCATCAAGCTGGGCACCTACCGGCCGAACGATTCCGACGACGAGATCGATATCCGGGTGCGCTTCCCCTCCGACAGCCGCAGCATCGACGCGCTGTCCGAACTGCGCATCC
>JAHDYN010000246.1:0-1544 GCA_023383735.1 Gammaproteobacteria bacterium
TGCGTGAGCAGCTGGCACGCAACGACATGCGCCAGCTGGCGCAGCGGATCACCGGGCGGTATCACCTCGAGCCCCTGAGCAGCGACGAAACCGGCGCCTATGTCGATCACCGGCTGAAAGTCGCCGGCGCCATCGGACCGATCTTCACGCCCGCTGCCAAGCGCATGCTGTTTCGGCACTCGGGCGGCGTGCCGCGCATGATCAATGTGATCGCCGACCGCGCGCTGCTCGGTGGCTATACCGGGGAAGCGCAGCAGATCACGCCGCAACTGGTGCGCGAGGCCGTGCGCGAGGTCTATGACGAGCCCGTCGCCGGCTTCAACTGGCGACGTCCCTGGTGGGCGCATCCGGGCGGCCTGCTCGGTGCAGGTATCGCCGGCCTGTTGATCGTCCTGGCTTCGGGGTTTGCCGGCGTGCAGTGGTTGCGGGCAAACCGTGCAGAGGCGCCCGTTGCCGTGTCTGTTGCGCCTCCGCCGGCAGCAGCGCCAGCGGCGCAAAGCCCGCCGGCGCCCGTAAACGGCAGCGAGGTGCCGCCGGTGCCGCTCGGCCCGCTGCTGGATGACAGCGCCGGCAGAACCGGTACCGATATCGCCTTCGGCGAGCTCTTCCGCCTGTGGAATGTCGATCTGCAGGGCGATTCCAGACGCCCGTGCGTGCAGGCCGAGGAGCGCGGCCTGCATTGCCTGTATCAGCGCGGCACGCTGGAGCAGGTACGCACGCTCGGCCGTCCGGTAATCCTGACCCTCCGGGACACCGACAGCAATCCGCATCAGGTGGTGCTCACCGGTATCGGCGAGCGCAGCGCGATGCTGAATATCAACGGCGCCGAGTACCGAGTCGACAGCGAAGAACTGGCGCAGTACTGGTTCGGCGAATACCTGCTGCTGTGGCGGCCGCAGACCGCGGCGGTAAACGCCTTCCTGCCCGGCATGCGCGATCCGGGCGTGCGCTGGCTGCGCGACAGTCTCGCGGTGATCCAGGGAAGTCCCGTCGAACCCGCCGATTCGGAACTGTATGACGAGAACCTGGCCAGCCGGGTACGCGACTATCAGCGCGACCGTCAGCTGCCGGTGGACGGCATTGCCGGCCATGCGACGCAGGCGGCGATCAACACGGAAGTCAGCAGCGGCGACATGCCGCGACTGGCGCATAGCGACTAGCCGGGATCAGGCAGCAGGTACAGGCAAACCATGTCATTCATCCTTGATGCACTGAGAAAGAGCGATGCCGAGCGCCAGCGCGGTGTGGCCCCGGGTCTCGCTGATGTGCGCTATGCGGCGGGCCGCCGCCGGCGCAATGTCTGGATGCCGCTGCTCGCACTGGTGCTGACGGCAAATATCGGCTTCATGGCATGGCTCTGGTATGGCGGGGACAATCAGCCGGCAGCGGAGGCCCCCGTGGAATCCGCAACGGCCCCTGCCGCGCCGGCCGCCGGGCCGGTCGCGGTGCCGGAAGTCCGCGCCCTGGCGCGGGAGACCGCATCGGCCGAGCCGGTCGCCCCACCTGTGGTCGAGAGTGACCTGCCTGATCGCCCGTTCGCGGTG
>JAHDYN010000246.1:1554-3751 GCA_023383735.1 Gammaproteobacteria bacterium
GGAAGTGCCGGCAGCCGAGGTGCAGATACCGGCCGTTGCACCACAGGCCGACACGCCGCCCGCCAAACCCTCGCGGATCGTTGCTGATCCGGCGCTGCCGACGCTCGACCAGCTGCTCGGTGCCGGCACGCTCGATCTGCCGCCGCTGAATCTGGACTTGCTGGTTTACAACGAGTCGCCCAGCGTGCGCTTCGTGGTGATCAACGGTCGCAAGTACCGGGAAGGCGCCCAGTTGAGCGAGGGCCCGGCGCTCGAAAGCATCACGCCGGAGGGCGTGATCCTGGGCAGCCGCGGGCAACGCTTCATCCTCAACCGCAAGTGAGCAGCAAGCCGCCGCCACGTATCGCCTACCTGGATGGACGCCGGCTGCAACGCCTGCTGCTGGCTGGCATAGCGCGGCTGATGGCCGAGCGCCGGCATCTCGATCGCCTCAACGTCTTTCCGGTGCCGGATGGCGATACCGGAACCAATCTGGCGCTGACCTTCGGCACGGTTGCCGAGACGGTCGCCGCGGCGACGACGCGCCATGCCGGCGAGTTGCTGACCATCGCCGCCGATGCCGCGCTGGACGGTGCACGCGGCAACTCCGGGGCCATTTTCGCGGCCTGGATGCAGGGCCTCGCCGCTGCGCTGGCAAACCATGCGCGCCTCGACCTGCCGACCCTGACGGCTGCCCTGGCCGCGGGGGAGCAGTCGGCGCGGCGGGCGCTGCAGAATCCGGTCGAAGGCACGGTGCTCACGGTGATGCGCGATATCGCCGTCGAGCTCGAGCCGCGGAAGCTCCCGCCCGATGCGGACTTTTCGCAGCTGATGAGCAGCCTGCTCGTCCACGCACGCAAGGCGGTGGTCGACACGCGCGACACTCTCGAGGAAATGCGTGCGGCGGGTGTGGAGGATGCCGGTGCGCTCGGCTTGCTGCTGATTCTCGAAGGCATGGCCGAGGCGCTGCAACCCGGACTGGCGCCACCGGTTGCGTTCGCCGCCGATGCGGATCTTGCCCGCCATGCCCATGCCGGCAGCGCGCACGGCGTGTCAGGTGCCGACCGTTACTGCACCGAGTGCCTGATTACCGGCAGCGGCATCGACCAGGCCGCGGTGCGCAATGAGCTGGCACAGCTTGGCAGCAGCGTGGTGGTGGTCGGCAATGCCGCGAAGCTGCGGCTGCATGTGCACGTTGGCAGCCCGAGCCAGGTGTTCAGGCTGGCCCGGCGCCACGGGCGGGTGAGCGCCGAGAAGGCCGATGACATGCTGCGCCAGGAGCGCTCGCTGCAGACCCTGAACTGCCAGGTTGCCATCGTCACGGATTCGGCGGCTGATCTGCCCGCCGCGGTCTGGGATGAACTTGGCATCCAGATGGTGCCCTTGCGGGTCATCTTTGGTGCCGAGAGCCATCTCGACAAGGTCGGCCTGCAACCAGCGGAATTTTTCGCCGAACTGGCCCGCAATCCCGAGCATCCCACGACTTCCCAGCCATCGCCGGGTGATTTCCGGCGCGTGCTCGAGCTGCTCTGCTCGCACTTCGAGCAGGTGCTGGTGATCTGCCTGACTGCCCGTCTCAGCGGTACCCATCAGGCGGCCGTGGCCGCTGCCAACCGCTGTGGCAGGCCCGGGCAGGTGACCGTGCTCGACAGCCACAACGTATCGGCCGGACTCGGGCTGGTGGTGCAGTGTGCGGCAGAAGCCGCTTTCAGCGGCGCGGATTCCCGCGCTGTCACGGCGGCCGCCCTCCAGGCGATCGAAAGTACCCGCACCTACGGGCTGGTTCCGGACCTGAGCCATGCAGTGCGCGGCGGGCGGATTCCGCGCGCCTGGCGCTGGCTGGGCAGCCGCTTGCCGGTGACTTTCGTGCTCGGCCTCGACGCGGGCCGCATCCGCATGCGGGGTCTTTGCCTGCGCAGCAGTGACCGGGTCGAGGCGCTGCTGAAGCCGGCCCTGCGCGATGTCCGGAAACTGTCCGGCCAGTCACCCCGGCGCGTGCGTCTGCTGATTGCGCATGCGGCCGCCCCGGCGCTTGCCGAGGAACTGCGCCGGCAGTGCATGCTGCGCTTTCCCGCGGTGGAGTCGATCGCTGTTGCCGAGATGGGTCCCGCGGTCGGCGTGCATGGCGGCCCCGGCACCCTCGCGCTGGCCGTACAGGCTTGTACCTAGCAGCCTGTTGATTTTCAGCGCCGCCAGCGCTTGCTTTCCGGTGCATGAA
>JAHDYN010000247.1 GCA_023383735.1 Gammaproteobacteria bacterium
GTCGCTCACCGGCCGGTCGATATCGCGGGCGTTGTACAGGGTTGCACCGAGCAGCCGCTCGTATCCCTTCAGGCTGTCGGCCGTATCGCGGACGTACAGGCGGTCGCCCGCCTGCAGCTGCACGGACGGCTCCTTCACCGGCAGCAGGCCATCGCCGCGACTGATGCGATCGATGCGCATGCGGTTCTCGGTGCGTTTGCGCACATCGGCCAGAGTGCGTCCCGCGGCGAAACCGCCCGCCCGGACATGCAATACGGCGTTGAAGAGCCGCGGCGAACCATCGGAGGTCAGCGGCTTGCGCACCGGCAGCAGGCGCGGCGCGACCAGCCACAGATAGACCAGACCGACCAGGCCGCCGACCGCTGCCGGCACGAAAAAATCGAACATGCCGATCAACATGCCCGATTCGGCGGCGATGCCGACCGCGAGGATATTCGTGCCCGAGCCGATGGTCGTGGTCATGCCACCGAGCAGAACCGCCATGCCCATCGGCAGCAGCACGTTGGACGGCGCCTTGCCGGCACGCAGGGAGCAGGCCACCAGCACCGGGATCAGCATGACGATCTGCGGCGTATCGTTGATGAAACCGCTGGTGGCCCAGGCGGTGATCAGCGTCACGAAGAGCGCGAAACGCGGGCGTTGTATCCAGGTGCGGGCGAGCACGGTGACGACCGGCTGCATGGCGCCGGTACGGTCGAGCCCCTGCCCGAGCACCATCAGCGCACAGACGGTTACCAGGCCCTCATGACCGAAGTTGGCAAAGATGTCGGCCGGCCGGAAATCGTCATAGGGAAAGAGATAAAAGATCAGGGCGAGCGTGAGCAGCACCCACAGGCTGGTCGCCTCGGCCCGGATATGCTCACGAGAAAAGAGGTACAGCGCCGCACAGGTGAGACCCATGACGACAAAGGCATGCAGATCCGGAAGCGTCGGCAAGGGCTGGTCCCCTGTTCTTGCATATCCCGCCTGATGGGCGGCCAGATCGTATATCACGGGCTGTTGCGGACCGGCAATTCGGGCTGCGCATATGCGGCGCACGCCCGGGAATAAGCCGCCATACAGCGCTTTCCTGCCCCACTATCTGCGAAAATGCCGAAGCCGGACCGGCCAACAAGGGCGCCCCAGTGACCTCCGAAACACCGCCGCCAGCCCCGACTGCCAGCGAAAAGCGCGGCGACATCCTGTTCCTTGCCAAGGACGCGGGCCTGCGTCAGGACGTGCACGACCTGGGCATGATCGTCGGGCAGCTGCTCGAGGAACAGGGTGGCAAGGCCCTGCTGGACCGGGTCGAGGAGACGCGCCGGGCCGCAATCGACGCTCGCGAAGGTGACCCGGAGGCCGGAAAACGGCTGGCCGCGCTGCTGGGCTCGCTGTCGGCCACCGAGGCCGAAACCTTCATTCGCGCCTTTTCGACCTACTTCCAGGCCGTCAACAGCGCGGAACTGGTGCATCGGATCCGCCGCCGGCGCGCCTATCTGCGCGAAGGCAAACACCGCCAGCCGGGTGGCTTTGAGGACACGCTCTTCGAACTGCGCGACATGGGCGTCACCCTCACCGAGATCGCTACCGTCCTTAGCGATCTGAGCTTCGAGCCGGTGCTCACCGCACACCCGACCGAACCGACCCGCCGCACCATCCTGCGCCGGCAGAACGACATCGTGCGGCGGCTCATCGACATGCAGAATCCGTCGCTGTCACCGCGCGAGATCGCTGCCGACCTGGAGAACATCCGCAACGACATCACCGCCATGTGGCAGACCGACGAGCACCCGCCGGGTGTGCGCACGGTTGCCGACGAACTCGAGCATGTGCTGTTCTTTCTCACCGAGACCATCTATCGCGTCATCCCGGTGCTTTACGAGAACTTCGAGACGGCGCTTGAAACCGTCTGGGGGCCTGAAGCGCGCGCGATAAAGCTGCCGGTGATGGTGCGACTCGCTTCATGGATCGGCGGCGACATGGTCGGCCGCAACGAGATCACGGCGCGAACCATCCGCGAACTGATCGGCCGGCAACGCTCGCTGATACTCGATCTCTATCATCGCGAGTGCCGGGAGCTGACCGAGAAACTCAGCCAGAGCCGGGCCCGCATCGGCGTCTCGGCAGAGATCGAGGAACGCATCCGCCTGTACGCCGGGCACTTCCCCAACGCCCTGAGCATGACGCCGGTACGCCACCGCGAGATGCGCTACCGGGTCATGCTGCGCCTGATGATGGCGCGGCTGCAATCAACCTTCTCCGACGGCCTCTTTCCCTACGACTCGGCCGACGAACTGGCTGACGACCTGCGCCTGATCATCGACAGCCTGGCCCGTCACGGCGGTCAGCATGCCGGCCTGTTCGCGGTGCGCCGGCTGCTGCGGCGGGTGGAGACCTTCGGTTTTCATTTCATCACGCTGGACATCCGGCAGGAAGCCGGCGTCAACCGCCGGATCATCGGCCGCTGTCTCGACGAAGCGGGCTGGCTGGAACAGACCGCGGAATACCGGATAGAACGGCTGCGCCAGGCGCTGGCTGAAAACGAGTCTCCGCTCGTTGAATTCGACAACGAAGGCAAGCGCGCCATCGGCGTCTTCCAGACCATCGCTTTCTGTCGGCGGCGCTTCGGCGAGAAGTCGATCGGCCCGTACATCGTCAGCATGGCAGAAGGCGTCGACGACGTCCTGTCGGTGCTGCTGCTGGCGCAATGGAGCGAGAGCCTGAGGCGCAGCGACGCCATAGCCCTGGACATCGCACCAGCCTTCGAGACGATCAGCGGCCTCGGCAATGCGGCCGCACTGCTCGAGCAGCTCCAGGCAGAACCCGGCTACCGCGATCATCTTGCGGCCCGCGGCCGGCACCAGATCGTGATGCTCGGCGTGTCGGACAGCAACGTGGATGCCGATCTCGTGTCCGCGCGCTGGGCCCTGCTGACAGCCCAGCGCGAACTGTTGACCACCGCCAGGGCCAGGGATCTGGACCTCACCATGTTCCACGGGCGCGGCGGCGCACTCGGGGCCGGCGGCGGCAAGGCGCATGCCGACATCCGCAGCGCGCCACCGGGAACCGTTCAGGGCGGCGTACGCGCCATCGAGCAGGGTGAGCTGGTGGCCAACAAGTACGGCGTGCGCGCCATCGCACTGCGCACGCTGGACCAGGCGCTCGCGGCAATCACGCGCAGCAAGCTGCGGCCGACCGAGCCACGCGCCGGCGAGCAACCCGGGTGGGAGGCCGTGCTCGAGGTGATCGTTGCGGCCGCCCGCAACCACTACCAGGCGCTGGTCTTGGATTCACCGGGCTTTTCCGATTACTACCGGCTGGCGACACCGGCCGATGTCATCGAGCGCATGCGCCACGGCAGCGGCCCGGAGTCGGGTTTTTCCGAGGGGCTGCTGGCGGCTGCCGGTACGGCGCCCTGGGTATTTGCCTGGACCCAGAGCCGCAACATCCTGCCCGGCTGGTACGGCTTCGGCTACGGGCTCGAGCGGGCACTGGAGCAGTTCGGCGAAGCGCCCCTGCACGAGATGCTGGCCGGCTGGTATTTCTTCCGCACGCTGGTTTCGGACGTGGAGACAGCCCTCGCCAAGAGCGATCTCAGCATCGCGAACCAGTACTCGGCGCTGGGCGGCGAACTGCATGCACGGTTTTTCCCGCGCATCCACGGCGAATTCCTGCGCAGCACGGCGGCCGTGCTGCGCGTCAAGCAGCAGCAGGTGCTGCTGGAGAAGGACAATACGCTGCGCCGTTCGATACGCCTGCGAA
>JAHDYN010000248.1:0-3348 GCA_023383735.1 Gammaproteobacteria bacterium
TGATCACGTCCTGCAGGCCGTAGCTCATCCAGGCATCGGCCGGCAGGCCGTCGCGCCCGGCCCGGCCGGTTTCCTGGTAGTAGGCCTCGACGCTCTTCGGCAGGCTCAGGTGGGCAACAAAGCGCACGTTCGACTTGTCGATGCCCATGCCGAAGGCGATGGTCGCCACGATGACCAGCCCTTCCTCGCTGATGAAGCGTGACTGGTTGGCGCTCCGCACCCCGGCACTGAGGCCGGCGTGATACGGCAGCGCCGGCACGCCCTTGCTGGCGAGCCAGGCCGCCGTATCGTCGACCTTCTGGCGCGACAGGCAGTAGACGATGCCGGCCTCGCCGGCGTGCTCGTCGCGGATGAAACGCAGCAGCTGTTCGCGCGCGTTGCCCTGCCCTTCATGCAGGCGATAGCGGATGTTCGGCCGGTCGAAGCTGCTGATGAAAAGACGCGCGTCATCGAGTCCGAGCCGGGTGACGATCTCCTGCCGGGTCCGCTCATCCGCGGTTGCGGTCAGCGCGATGCGCGGCACCTCCGGATAGCGCTCGTGCAGCACCGAAAGCTGCAGGTACTCGGGCCGGAAGTCGTGCCCCCACTGCGACACGCAGTGCGCCTCGTCGATGGCAAACAGCGCCACCGGTACGCTGTCGAGCAGTTCGAGCATGCGCTCCATCATCAGGCGTTCCGGCGCCACGTAGATCAGGTCGAGCTCGCCGGCACGCAACTCGCGCTCCACGCGGCGGGCTGCATCCGGACTGAGGGAGGAGTTCAGGCAGGCGGCACGCACGCCCAGCTGGCAAAGTGCGGCGACCTGGTCCTGCATCAGCGCGATCAGCGGCGAGATGACCACACCCGTGCCATAGCGGACCAGCGCCGGAATCTGGTAACACAGCGACTTGCCGCCGCCGGTCGGCATCAGCACGAGGGCATCCTCGCCGGCCACCAGGCTCGCCACCACTTCGTCCTGGGGCGGACGAAAGCAGTCGTAGCCGAACACGCTGTTCAGGATATGCGTGGCCTGATCCGTCATCAGCGCAGCTGGCTGTCCGGCGTGGGGCCGAAGAACATCTCGAAGCCCACACCGATACCGGGATTGATCTCCCGCTCCTCTTCCCGTGTCTCGCGCGGCCAGGTCACCGAGCCCTGCAGTTCGAGAAACAACCAGCGGCGGAACACCTGCTGGCGATAGCGCACTTCCGCACCATAGTTCTGTATTTCCACGTCGGCGGCGGTCTCGCCGCGCATCAGCGCCGTGTAGCTGATGGCGCGGCGTGAGCCAAGGCTCTGATAGGCCGTCACGCCGGTCCCCCAGTCCAGGCCATCGGTATCCTCGGCAACCGTGCCGACATTGTTCCAGCGCAACAGCAGGCGCGGGCTGACCAGGTGATCGAAGGCCAGCTGGGTGGTCGCGCCAAAACCGCGGCTGTCACGCCAGAACGGCGTTTCCCGGAAGCGCAGCATGTTGTTTTCATTGAAGATGAAATTGTGCCTGTAGGTCGCCTTGACATAGGGGTCGACGGGAAAACGCAGTCGCACGCCGATGCCGAAGTCAAAACCCTGCTCGAGTTGGTCCTGTTTGGCGTAACCCAGACCAAGCAGCCAGGCATCATCGGTATCCGAGCGGAAGGCCGCGGGCTGGGGATTTTCGGAATCGGCCGGGCGCTCCTCGACCAGTTCCTGTTCGTCACCACGGCCGAGGGTAATGCGCGCACGGTTCTGGAATGCGGGCAGCGCAAGGCGCGCCCTGAACTTCAGCCGGGTGTCGAGATTGTCGCGCCGGTCCAGCGTCTCGTAGAGACCGAGCCGGCCGTAGGTCTCGTTCGAATCCTGATCATAGCGCGGATTGCCGAACAGGCCGTCGAACCAGGCGGCTGCGCCGCATACACCCGAATAGACGCCGCGCTGGACATTGTCGATCCAGGCGTCGGCATCGGCGCCGGACTGCGCGCATTGCACCGGCGGGACTTCCGCAGGCGGTACCGGTGGCCCGGCGGCAGGATCGCCTTCTTCTCCCGCCTGGCAAGGCTGCACCAGCAGCAGGGTCACCGCCAGCAGGCACACGCCGTATGTCAGCCGCATGTACATGACATAACTCTGCCTGATTCGTCGGCAAAAAGCTGGGCCGGCACGCACAGTCACGCTATGCCGCAGATCCTGGCGCCGGCAAGGGTCTGGATGCCAGGACACGGATCTCGGCTTCACAGTCTTGTCGCTCCGTGCGCAGGCGCATCGCGTCCCAGCCCAGATGTCTGGCCGCCACCGGGAGGGCGCGGTCCAGTGCAGCCCGGCCGAGATCGGGACCGAGCCCCGCCATGCATCGGCGCAGGAGAATATCCGCCATGCCGGTGGCGAACTCATGGCGCACCGCAAACACGACTTCCGCCGCGATGGCGCCGCTGAAGGGACAGATCGCTTCCGCCAGGTCCGGTTGGCCGCTGGTCAGCGCGGCGACTGCAGGCGCACGCACGCCGTACACATCGGCTAGGTGCACCGCACTGGGCTTGCCGAGCCCCGGCACGCCGGCGAGCCCGGCGAGGATCGCTGCCCGGTCGCCCCCGCCGCCGGGCAAGGCCAGCCCGGCAGTCGTGCACGGCGGTGCCTTGATGCCCAGCCGCTGCACGACCTGGTCGACGGCTTCTTCGGCCAGGTGCCGGTAGGTCGTGATCTTGCCGCCAATGACCGAGTACAGGCCGCGCGCCGTACGGCCATGATGACGGATCTGGTGACGGCGCGTGATCGCCGCCGTCTTGCGCAGACCCTGACGAGGCAGCGGACGCAAACCGCTGTAGGCATACAGCACGCTCTCGCGTCCGAGCCCGGCATGCGGAAACACATGGCCAGCCTCGGCGAGCAGCCAGGCGATCTCGCCCTCCTCGGCATGCACGCTGGCCGGATCGGCATCACAACGCGTATCCGTGGTACCGATCAGCACCAGCCCGTTCCATGGCAGGATGAAAAAGGGCCGGCCATCGCTGCGCGCTTCGGCATAACAGGCCACATCCGACATGCCGGGAAAGCGGTGTACCACGATGTGCGTGCCCTTGGTCGGGCCCATGAAACGCGGCATCGGGCAGTCGGCACCGGCCAGCACCCGGTCTACCCAGGGTCCGGCGGCGTTGACGATGGCCGACGCATGCAGGGTTTCCGTGGTGCCGCTGCGGACATTCCGCACCACCACGCCCCGTACCTGATTGCCGTCCAGCACGATGCGCTCAACCCGTGCGTAGGTGCGGATGTCTGCTCCGGCCGCCCGGGACGCGAGCGCGTTCTCGACGACAAGCCGCTCGACGAAAGTCACCTGCGCATCGTGATAGAGGATGCCGCCGTCGAGCTCCTCCGGATTGAGGGCCGGCATTT
>JAHDYN010000248.1:3379-3728 GCA_023383735.1 Gammaproteobacteria bacterium
GCCCGGGCAGCACACCCCCGATCGACAGCAGGTCGTAGACCCACAGGCCGAAGTCGATGGTGTTCATGCCACGCCGGCTGTGCGAGTAGACCGGGATCAGCAGCGGCAGCGGGCGGACCAGATGACCGGCATTGCGCAGCAGGTTGGCACGCTCCTGCAGCGATTCGTGCACCAGGCCGAGTTCGCCGAACTCCAGATAACGCAGCCCGCCGTGGATCAACCGGCTGGACCAGCGCGTGGTGCTGCTGCAGAGATCGGCCTGTTCCACCAGGCAGGTGCGCAGACCGCGCAGCGCAGCGTCACGGGCAATGCCGGCACCGTTGATGCCGCCGCCGATGACGATCAGGTC
>JAHDYN010000249.1 GCA_023383735.1 Gammaproteobacteria bacterium
TCGAGGCCCTGCGCTACGAGTAGGAAGCGGCCCATGTTGCGAAATACTCGGGATCGCTGGGGGCTCGTCACCCGCAGCCTGCACTGGCTGATGGCCGCCATGCTCCTTGCCCAGGTGCCGCTCGGCTTTCTGATGGTGGAGGCCTACGACGCCTGGCTGGCCGGCCACGGCGACACCGCGCAGGTGATGCAACTCTCCCGGGCGCACAACACCAACGGCTTCCTGATACTGATCCTCGCCCTGTTTCGCCTGTCATGGCGGCTCGGCAATCCCGTGCCGGACCTGCCCGGAGCTCTCGTCGCCTGGCAGCGCATCGTCGCCCGCATCACGCATCTCGCGCTCTATGCATTGCTGCTCGTCTTCCCGCTCAGCGGCTGGGCCGCGCTCTCCGCCTATGAGGGCGAGTTTCCGATTTTCTTCTTTGGCTGGGACCGGGTATTTCGGATCGTGCCGCAGGCCACGGAGGACTCGCCCTTCAACAGCGACCTGTTTGGCGAGATACACGAGAGCTGCTGGAAAGTGGGCGCAGTGATCCTCCTGCTGCACATCTCGGCGGCACTCTGGCATGAGTACATCCGGCGCGACGGCGCGCTGTCGCGCATGTGGCGCCCTTAGGCAGCTGCCGGGGTGTCGCTGGCAGGCGTGCCGCCTGGCTCGCCGTCACCGCGACGCCAGCGGCGCAGATCCTCGCCGATACCGAGCATTGCCGGGGCAAACAGGAAGACCAGGAACGGCGAAAACAGCAGGCCGAAGATCAGCGTCACGGCAATCGGCTGCACCAGCTGCGCCTGCAGACTGCCCTCGAACAGCAGGCTGACCACGCCGCCGATGGTGGTGCCGGTGGTCAGGATCACCGGACGCAGCCGGTCACGAACCGCCTGCAGTACCGCATCGGCAAAGGCCGCGCCACCGGCGCGGTGCTGTTCCACGGTCTGCAGCAGCACGATCGTATCGTTGACCAGCACGCCGGACAGGCCGAGCAGCGCCTGCAGGCTCAGCATGTTGATGTTGTAGCCCATCACCCAGTGACCGATGACCGCGCCGACCAGCCCGAAGGGAATGATCGCCATGACCACCAGCGGACGCGTGTAACTGGAAAACACCCAGGCAAGGATGATGTAAATCGCGGACAGCGCCAGCATCAGCGCGGTGCGGAATTCGCCCAGTGCGCGTGCCTGCTCCACCGCCTTGCCCTTGAACTCGACGTGTACGCCATGCTTGCGCATCAGTTCAGGCAACACCGACTTCCTGAGCAGGGCGGCAACCTCATTGGTTGTGGTGACGTCATAATCCACATCAGCAGAAACGGAAACCTGGCGCAGGCCATCCTCACGGCGGATCTCGGAGAACCCGACCCGTGACTTGAGGTCCACGACCTCGGGCAGGGGCACTTCCGATCCGTCCGGCGCACGCAGATAAAGATCGCGGATCGTGTCAGGGCTGTTGTCGGACCTCGCCAGCTTCACGCGCACGATCACCTCTTCCTGGTCGCGCGGAAAGCGCTTGGCGATGGCGCCCTCAAAGGCATCGCGCACCTGGCGAGCCACGCTTTGGGTGGTAAAACCCATGGCACGCCCGGCAGGTGTCAGATCCATCACCAGTTCCTGCTTTCCCCAGGGCAGGTTGTCGGACACTGAAATGATGCCGGGTATGTCGGCCACATGGTCCTGCAACTCGACCGCCGCCACCTTGAGCACCCGCAGCGGCGCGCCCGACAGTCGCATGTCGAGATCACGCCCCGGCGGACCACCGGCACTCATATCCATGACGTTGAGCCGCTCCACCCCGGGCAGCAGCTGCACTTCATCCCGCCAGGTCCGAATGAAGGCCGCGTTGTGCACCTCACGGAGATCGCCGGAAATCAGCTCGACGGTGTAGCCGCCCGCATGGTCGCCTGTCTGTATGGCTTCACCCGGCCTCGACTCGTTGGTACCTATGCTGCCGACCTGATAACGAATGAGCCCGCCCTTGCCGCCGGTCAGCTTCGCCTCCGCCGCCCGCGCTGCCCGCCCCATCTCCTCGACCATCTTCGCCGTCTGCTCGCGGGGCGTGCCGGGCGTGAAGGAGAAGTTGCCGAAAAACAGGTCGGTCTCCGGAGAGGCAAAAAACTCGAACCCGACCCGCCCGGTAGCGAACATCGAGAGGGTGACAACAAGCGTACACAGGATCGCGAGCACCGTGCTGTAGCGGTGCCGGTAACATTGGGCGGTGAAGCGGGCAAAGTTTCCTTCGCGAAACGCCCGGAAGCGCAGCAGGAATTTCTCGCGCGCCTCGACCAGGCGATACCCGGCCAGTGCGGGCCAGCGCCGCAGGCCGCTGCCGGCACGGGCCAGCGCCCCGCCGAACGGGTTCACGTTCACGCCACCCTGCCTGTCCAGCCGCTCCAGCGCGTGCCTGAGATGCATGGGCAGAACGAGCAGGCACTCGACCAGACTGAAGAACACGGCGACACAGACCGTGATGGGCAGCTCACGGATGATCTTGCCGACGGTGGCGCCGATGGCAAGCACCGGCATGAAGCCGGCAACGGTCGTCAGTCCCGCGGCAATGACTGCGGGCGCCATGCGTCGTACAGCCGTCATGACCGCCTCGTCGGGGCTGCTGCCGCGCCGGTGCATGACTTCAGCGCTCTCGGCCACGACGATCGCATCGTCGACGATGATGCCGATCGCCATCAGGATGGCGAACATGCTGATCAGGTTCAGGGTGAGGCCCAGGGCCGCCATCGCACCCAGCGTTGCCAGCACCGAAACCGGAATGCCCCATGCAACCCACCAGGCGATCCGTGCATTCATGAACAGGAACAGCACCAGCAGGACCAGCACGATGCCCTGCAGCCCGTTCTCGATGACCATCCGGACGCGCTGCGTGGCCTGATCGGCAAACACGTCATACATGTCGACCTTCAGGGTCGGCGGCAGTTCGGCACGGAGTTCTTCCATGTAGGCGGTGATCTTCCGCTGCGCGTCGACCGAATCGATGCCCGGCGAGCGCATCACCATCATGCCTATGGACTGGTAGCCACCGGTGCGGCGCGACACGCCACCCTCCTCGAAGTCCTCGCTGACCACGGCGATATCGCGCAGGGCAAGCTTTTCCCCGGAGCTGCGTGAGACCACCTCGACTTCAGCCAGCTCGCGGGCGGTGCGCGCCAGATGCTCGGTGCGCAGCTGGCGCGAAACATTGCCGCTCTCGATGCTGCCGGCCGGCATGTCCAGGCTTGAAACCGCGATGCGCGTCGCAACGTCACCGGCGGTCAGGTCCAGTGCGCGCAGCGTGTCGGCGGGAACCTCCACATGGATTTCCGACTTGCGCAGACCCGTCATCCGGACTTCCGACAGTCCCAGGTTGAGCAGGTCGTCCCGGACGCGGCGCGCGTAACGCTTCAGTGCGGCCTCGGGAAACGGGCCAGACACCTCGACACGGCAGACCAGGTCGGTGTTGATGATCTGCGAAACCACCGGCCGTTCCATGTCCTGCGGGAAGGTCGTGATGCGCGATACGGCCGACTGCACATCCGTCAGCGCCTTGGAGATATTCACGTTGTTTTCGAAGTCGATGATGATCTCGGCGCGCCCCTCGGCGGCAACCGAGTCCACGCGGCTGACCTTTTCGAGAAAGCGGATCTCGGGCTCTATGGCTTCAAGGACGTTGCTTTCTATGTCCTCGGGGCTGGCACCCGGC
>JAHDYN010000250.1 GCA_023383735.1 Gammaproteobacteria bacterium
GAACCACAGCTGCGGCAGGATGTGCAGCGGGGCCGCTTCGGGGCCGCGGTTCACGGCCGTGATGCGCATCAGGATGTCTTCGGGGGTGGCCTGTGCGTACTCGACGAACACGTCGAAGTAGCGGTCGTCGTCGAACACGCCCGTGTCCATCAGCTCGTACTCCGGCCCTGAGATCCCCCGCTGCCGGTTCTCGTCCAGCAGCCGCGCATAGGGAAACCCGGCCTGCGGATACTTGTAGAGCATGCGCAGGTACGAATGGGTCGGTGTCGCGTCGAGGTAGTAGTAAAGCTCCTTGACGTCCTCGCCATGATTGCCCTGGCTGTTGGTCAGCCCGAACAGGCGCTCCTTGAGGATCGGATCGCGGCCGTTCCAGAGCGCCAGCGCGAGACACAGGGTCTGGGTACGGTCGCAGAAGCCGGCGATGCCATCCTCGCCCCAGCGATAGGCCCGGCTGCGCGCATGCTCGTGCGGAAAATACTCCCAGGCGCTGCCATCGGCGCTGTAGTCCTCGCGCACCGTGCCCCACTGGCGTTCGGATAGATAAGGCCCCCAGCGTTTCCAGCCCAGGCCGGGCGGGAACTCCTCGGCGAGCCGGCGGCCTTCGACGGTTTCGATGGCGAACACGCCGGTCACGTCACTCGCACCGGACTCGTAACCTGGCTCGGCCGGATTGACTGGCACTGGCACTCTCCCCGACATCCGTCAGGCGAGAGTGTACGTCGACTGGCCTCAGGCAGGGGTGCGGCGGCTGTCTTCCACTTCCACGTACACGACCGGGATGTGCTTGCGTTCCGCGTAGGCGGCGGCAAGCTGCGTGGCGACCTCGGCATCCATCGGCGCGCAATCGACCAGCGTGCGGAAAGACCAGGTCTGGGTGCGTATCGCGCCGCCGAACACCCGCTCGATGGTCGCGAAGGTGGCCGGCGAGCCGCGCTTGTGCTGGCAGTACACGCGCAGGAAGTCCCCGCCCTCACAGGTTGCGTCCTGATCCCTGATGACCTGCACGCTCATACGCCCGTCCCTCGTTCCGCGTTCAACACGGGACAGGTGAAGCAAGGGCCGTGCCAGTGGGCCTTTGGCGCCGGAATTGACCGCATACGGCCGGCTTATGTGAAAGCTGCTGACAAAAATTGTCGCTCAGGGACGCAAAAAGCGTCCGCCGGACGCCCGGTTTGCCGTTGCAGGCCGGAACGATCCAGCGGCGACAGCTCAGGGCATGCGCAGCCGGCCGCCACCACCCGCGCCGCCCAGTCCGCCGCCACCGCCAGGGAAGCCACCGCCATCCGGCACGATCAGCGACGAGGCCTGCTCGCGACGCATCTCCTCGACCTTCTGCATGGTCTCCTCCAGCGCCTGGTTGGCGGCCTCGGCAAACTTTGCCAGCGCCTCCTCCAGCGTGGTGGCCTGGATATCGAAACTCAGCGGCAGGGCGCCCATGCGTGACATGAGCTGGGTCTGGCCGATATAGAGCACCGGGCGGGAGGCGTCCGGCTTGCCGAGCTTGTCGACCGGACTCAGGCGCTGGATCGTGCCGACGCGACGGTCGGTAAAGACCTCCTCGAGATAGAGGTCGGCCTCGTTCATCTTGAGCTCCAGCTGCAGGCGTTCGTCGGACATGATCATCTTTCCCGGTTGGTTGATGCCGGGAAGGATAGCAGCCTGGAGCGGAATTCAGGCAGTGCGCCTGCGGCGCACTGCACCGAGGACTGCGAGTCCGGAACCGAACAGCCAGACGGCAGCCGGCACCGGCACCACCGTGAACACCAGATCGGTACCGAGAATCGTGGTCGCCGTATTGAAGTTGCTGCCCGAGGTATTGGTGTTGAGAAGGGCGGCTGAATCCGCACCCCACAGGGTCACGCTGTTGTTGGCCAGGCTGTTGGCCTGAAAGCCATTGGTGGAGGTTGCGTAGTTGCGATCTACAAAGGCCTGGCTCAGCAGATCGGTGATCGCCGCATCCTTGCTTTGCAGATAGGCCAGCGCTGCGGCATCAAAGTCCCAGACGATGTTGCCGAGCAGACCACCGTTCTGCGCATTGGGTGCGCTGAAATTGGCACCGAGCAGATTCGCCGAGGTGCCCACGGCTGTGCCCTGCAAGCTGGACAGGGCGGAGTCGGCGTAGATATTGACGTGGATCTCCAGCGCACCGGTCGCCGCGTTCCAGTCATTGCTTGCACCATATGAGGTATCGAGATCCATCCAGGCCCAGATCGTGCCACTGGCGCCGCCATTGGCGTTTGCCGAATGAAACACGTTGTGCAGAAAGCCGCCGCCGGTTTCCTGCGGGGTGGCGATGATGGTTGCGGCATTGGCCAGCGGTGCAACCAAAGAAACTGCCATGCCGGCCGCAGCCAGCATGCAGCCAAAACGGAAAGAACTCTGCTGTTTCATGGCACTCCCCCACGTTGCAAATCTTGTTCTTGTACCCGCCGGCCAGATTCTGACAAACGGGGATCTGGATCTGTTCTACCTCAGTCTTTGCATGCTGTCCATCTTCCCCTTTTCAGGCAGAAGACGCGCTGCGACGCATTGGCAGCTGGCCTTTTCCAGCCCTGCCGAGCTTCTGCACGCAAGTGCGTGTCTGTGCAAAAGATACCCGGCAAGGGGCTTGTTGCTACCATCGCCACCCGCAGCCGACATGAGCCGATTAAACATAATGACAGTACTCCCGGACACCGCAGGCCACGCAAGTCTCGCCTACCAGGAGCTCTCGCCCAACGACATCCTGGCGTCGGTAGAGAGCATCGGGCTGCGCTGCGACGGCCGGCTGCTGACGCTCAACAGCTACGAGAACCGCGTGTATCGCCTGGGCATCGAGGGCCGACCGGCCGTGGTGGCGAAGTTCTATCGCCCCGGGCGCTGGAGCGATGCCGCCATCCGCGAGGAGCACGCCTTCACGATGGAACTCGCCGCGGAGGAAATTCCGGTGGCAGCGCCCCTCACGGATGCCGCCGGCGAGACCCTGCATCATCACGGCAGCTTCCGCTTCGCGGTATACCCCTGCTTCGGTGGCCGGGCACCCGAGCTCGACGATCACCAGCTGCTGCGCCAGCTCGGACGTTTCGTGGCGCGCATCCACCTGTGCGGCCAGCAGACCGGTTTCCGGCACCGGCCACGGCTCGGCATCGACTCCCATGGCACCGCCTCACGCGACTATCTGCTCGATGCCGGCTTCATTCCCGATGAAATCCGCCCGGCCTATGAAAGCGTCTGTGCCGCCGCCCTCGAACGCATCGGCTACTGCCATGAGCGGGCCGGGGCAACCCGCGAACTGCGCCTGCATGGCGACTTCCATCCGGGCAACGTGCTGGTGCTGGACGGCGTCGCCCACATCGTCGACTTCGACGACACCTGCACCGGCCCCGCGATCCAGGATCTGTGGATGTTCCTGTCCGGCGATCGCCACGAGCAGACGCCACAGCTCGCCGAGCTGCTGGCCGGCTATACCGAGTTCCGCGCCTTTGACGCCGCCGAGCTGAACCTCATCGAGGCGCTGCGCACCCTGCGGATCATGCATTACGCCGCCTGGCTGGCCCGGCGCCACGACGACCCGGCCTTTGCGATCGCCTTCCCGTGGTTCAACGGCCAGCGATACTGGGATGAGCACGTGCTTGCCCTGCGCGAGCAGATCGCGCTGATGGACGAGGAGCCGCTGGCCTGGGAATGCG
>JAHDYN010000251.1 GCA_023383735.1 Gammaproteobacteria bacterium
CTTGTCCCTGGTCTGGGGGGGGGGTTTTGTTTTATCCCCGGGGTTGTGTTTGGTGGGGGTTGGGGTTCCCGGGGGGTTTTGCGGGCGTAATCGCCCCACCCCACCCCGATTCTGTTTCCGGTTCCACGGGCCCAGCGTTTCCAGCGCGATCTGCCGCACGCGGGCGTCGATTTCAGCTTCAGGCAGGCCTTCCCAGTTCCTTGCCGCGCGGTCTACCCGGCGGATCACCTCGCGCACGGCTGGCTGAAATCCGAGTCCGGTAACCGTCGAGAAGGACAGTACGTTTCCGAGCTTCTGGTCGGGCGTGAAGCGCTGGTGCAGTTCGCGCTTGAGTGAAAACCATGCGCTGAACTGCGCCGGGCTTTGCTTCCTGCTGATGAGCGCCACGCGCTCGCTGTGTGCGACCAGCGCGCTCGCCGGAATCACGGCGTCGGCGCGGAGCTGCAGCCAGTCGGCGACAACCCGGATCGACGGGTTCGGATTGATGGCCGAGGTCTGCACCGGCGGCGCATCGGCGGCCGCCAGCGCCAGCGCGACGAACTCGGTGCAGTACATCCGGCTGGCATCAGAAAGATCGAACCAGGCATCGAAGGGTATGTGCTGCGCATGGCTCCGCCGGGCGAATTCGACGATCCGTGCCGGGTCGGCGCCGGGCGGCGGCTCGTAGACCGCAATCCATGTCTGGTTGGCGATGAACCATTCCAGCGTCATGCGTCGCATGCCGCCGCCGACCGCAGCCGTCGGGGGTCCGGACCAGGCCGGACGCAGCTGTCCGTTGGTTTCATAGAGATAAGGGGTGCCGTTCTCGATCGAGATGATGCCGGCGTGGATCCAGGGTGAAGCGTCGGCGATCAGCAATGACATCAGCAGGCCGAGTGGCGAGCCCTGCTCGCTGACGACGAGCTGGCCATCGCGCAGCGGAATGCCGTGGAAGTCGATGGTGCCGGGGGCTGCCACACCCGGTGCCGCGGTGTCGTTCCCCGGGTCGGCTTGCCAGGTGTCGTAGTACCGTGGCCCCGGCCGGGTACAGGCTGCTGCCAGGGTCATCGCCAGCAGTGCGAAAGCCTGCAGGAGCCGGCTAGTGTGTGGCTGTTGCATCTTGCGAGGCCTCGCCGGTCGCCGGCGGTTTGCGATAGTGATTGCTGGCCGGCGGAGCCGCTGGCTGCATCTCGGCGGCGACTGCCGGCGGCAGGTGCATGCAGGCCGTGAGGCCGGTGCCGAGTGCACTGGTGGCGAACAAGACGAGGATCAGGCGCAGCTTCGCTGCATGGCTTGCCGTGCGGCGCATCGGGTTGCTTGCTCCTGTGCCGGGCAGGAATGCCCTGTGCAATTTTAGCCGCTGCCCGTGCCTGAAAAAAAATCGCCCCGCACGAGGCGGGGCGATTGCAGTCACGCAGGTTCCGGTATTACTTGGAGATGTCGGAACCGAAGCTGTAGCGCACGTCGATCAGCGCGGTGTCACCACCGTAGAAAGAACCGGTGCTGCCACTGCCGTTGATGCTCAGCGTGATGCCGGTCGAGAGGCTGGGCATCCAGTGATAACGGCCACCAACCGTCAGACTCGTGTCGGTATAGTCTTCATCGTTGGAAGACCAATCCGGGTCCCAGTTGCCCTTGATCCAGTTGATCATGCCTTCGAGCTCGACGCGCTCGGAGATCATGGAGCGCAGACCGAAGCCCAGGCCGTAACCGTCGGTGCTGCTGCTGTAGCCTTCGCCACCGTCTTCATCAAAGTCGATATCGAAGTAATTGATGTTGGCGATGATCTGGGTGTTGCCAGAGGCGCTGATGGCCTCGTGGTAACCGAGCTTGACACTGTAGCCATCCCAGTCGGTATCGTTGGAATAATCGTCGAAAGTGCCGTCTTCGTAGCTCAGCTGGAAGTGGTAGTTGTCCAGGAAGCCGATGCTGCCGTCGATCTTGAAGCCATCGCCTTCACCGGCGTCCTCGAAGCCGTCGCTCTGGATCCAGCCGATCTGGCCGTAGTTCCACTGCGGCTCAGCGGCAGCGGCGGTGCCGGCAGCCAGCAGGCTGGCGGCGCTCAGTACTGCAATTCCAATCCGTTTCATTGTGTATCTCCTTGAGAGTTGTCGCGACAAAACGCTGCGGCCCAAGGGCTTCCCCCCGTAACCAATGTGTGCAATTCAGGCTGGTCGTGGCTTCAGCGCCACGCGATTAGACGTGCTTTACACAATGAAAGTCAATGCTTTTGGCTTTCAATGGCTTGGGTGGGGCGTTTGTGTGGCGTCAGCGCAACGCTTGATCGCTGCTCTTTAATTCTTCCAGTTCCAGCCAGCGGGCGGTGGCGGCCTCGTGTTCGGCCTGTTTGGCCTTGAGTCCGTCGAGGACCGGCACGGTTTCGTGCCAGGGCCTGTCATAGAAGTTCTTCGCCGTGGTCTTGCGCTCCAGCAGCTTGATCTCGGCCTCCAGCGCCTCGATCTTGCCGGTCAGGGCGTCGAGTTCACGCTGGTCCTTGTAGCTGAGCTTGCGGCCCTGCCGGCGGTCCGGCTTCTGGCCCTGCGTTTCACGTTCGGCAGCCGGCGCCACACCCCGCGGCTGGTTGGGGTTGTCGGACTCCGCCAGCGTGCGGCCCTGGCGCAGCCAGTCGGAGTAGCCGCCCACATAGCGTTCGATGCGCCCGCCGGTCTCGAAGGCAAACACGCTGGTCACCACCGAGTCGAGGAACATGCGGTCGTGGCTGACCACGATCAGCGTGCCCTTGTATTCGTCGAGCCGGTCCTCCAGCACTTCCAGCGTTTCCACGTCCAGGTCGTTGGTGGGCTCGTCGAGGACCAGGAAGTTGGTGGCGCGGGTAAACAGGCGGGCGAGGATCACCCGGTTGCGCTCACCGCCGGACAGCGCCTTCACCGGGGTCATGGCGCGCTTGGCGGTGAACAGGAAGCCCTTGAGGTAGCCGATCACGTGCCGGTCGTGGCCGTTGATGCGCACATAGTCGGCGCCGTTGCCGACGATGTAGGCCACGCTTTTTTCCGGGTCGAGGGTTTCGCGCAACTGGCCGAAATAGCCGATCTCCAGCCCGGTGCCCTGGGTCACCGTACCCTGCTGGGGCTGGATTTCGCCGAGCAGGATGCGCAGCAGGGTGCTCTTGCCCACGCCGTTGTTGCCGATCAGGCCGATGCGGTCGCCGCGGCGGATCTTGCAGGAGAAGTCCCGGAGCAGCGGCTCGTCGCGGTAGCCGTGCGTGACGTGCTTCGCGGTGATCACGTTGCGCCCGGACTGCTCGGCGGTCTCGATCGACATCTGCGCGCGCTGTTGCGGCGTGAGGCGCTGGGCATATTCCTGGCGCAGCTGTTCGAGGCGGCGCACGCGGTTCTGGTTGCGGTGCCGCCGGGCCTTGACGCCCTGGCGGATCCAGATCTCCTCCTCGTCGAGCTTCTTGTCGAACAGGCGGTTGGCGGTGGCCTCGTCCTCGAGCAGCTTTTCCTTGCGTTCGAGGTACTCGTGATAGCCGCCCGGAAAGCTCAGCAGCCGGCCGCGGTCGAGTTCGCAGATGCGTGTGGCGAGCTTGTCGAGGAAGGCCCGGTCGTGGGTGATGAACAGCACGGCACCCGGCCAGCTGCGGATGCGGTTTTCCAGCCACTGGATGGTGACGATGTCGAGGTGGTTGGTGGGCTCGTCGAGCAGCAGCAGGTCGGGCTTGC
>JAHDYN010000252.1 GCA_023383735.1 Gammaproteobacteria bacterium
TCGACCAGAACAAGGGCGCGATCTATGCGCTCTACAATCGCGCGCTGCGCGAAAATCCCGCGCTGCAGGGCAAGCTGGTCCTCAAGCTGACCATCGAGGCGTCCGGCGAGGTATCACAGGTTGAGGTCGTCTCGAGCGAGCTCGAGGATCAGGAGCTCGAGCGCAAGCTCGTGCAGCGCATCCGCATGTTCCGCTTCCTGGAGAAAGACGTGCCGCCGGTCACGACCACCAAGCCGATCGATTTCTTCCCGGCCTGAGTGCCGTCAGGGGCGGCGTGGTGTGGTCGCGCGGCCACGCCAGACGATCACGGCGATGAAGCCGGCGTAGCTCATGGCCATGAACCAGAACTCGTTCATGCCATGCTGCTCGACGCCGTAGCGTGCGATCTGCTCGAAGGCGATGAACACCACCGTGTAGGCAATCGCGCCGATGAAGGCGGCGATCTTCCAGCCCCATGAGCGGGCGTGGCCGCCGATGCCCTGCCAGCACCAGACGGCAAGAAACACCACCGTATAGAGATTGAGCATCAGGCTCCAGAACGGTGCCTTCTGGAAGTAGTGATTGACCCAGAACGCACCGCCGCCCATGAAGTTGAGCAGTACGTAGCGCCATTCCGGCAGGGGTGCCCTGAGGATCTTTTCCCACAGCAGCACCAGGAAGGCATAGGCGGTCCAGGTGCCGAACACGAGCTCGTAGAATTGCACCTTGCCGGCCCAGGCCGGATCAATCTCGATCATGATGTGTCCTGCTTCTCACCGGTGGTCTGGCCTCCGCAGCTGGCGGGCCCTTATCCGGCCAGTTCGCTGCAACTCGATCCATGGCGAAAGCAACTGTAGCAGCGCTGGTGGCGCAGCATCACGCGGGTCGGCATGGCGGTGGCCAGCGTGCGGCCAAGATCGTAGTCCGGATCGTCGTCGACCAGCGTGCAGGCGTAGACGCGCATCTCGCCGGCCTGCTTGACCACCATCTTGCTGAACGCGCACATGAAGGCGCGGCGTGTCGTTTCGGTCTGATGGCGGCTCATGCAGTCGGTGGTGATGGCCGGAACGCTGCGTGCCTCGCCCGGCGTGCCGAAGTCGGGGAAGGCGACGATGCGGGTGTCGGACGGCAGCCCGTTATCGGCCAGCAGTCTGCGAAAGGCTGCTTCCGTGGCAGCCGTGTCTTCATCCGCGGGCATCTGGCGGGCCAGGGAGATGCCGAAGCCCATCCCGTGCAGCGTGCGCAGCGACTCGAGCGCCTGGCGATGGCTTCCGGCACCCCGGCCGGCGTCATGGCGGCCTTCGTCCGGGTAGTCGATGCTGATGCGGAATGAAACCGGCTGCGCGGCGTTTTTCAGGCGTTCGATCTGGTGCAGGCGTTTCAGCAGCGCATCGCTGCCATTGCTCAGTACCAGACACGGGCGGTACTGGCTGGCGTAGTCGAGGATGCGGATGAAATCCCGGACGATGAAGGGCTCACCACCGGTAAAGGAGAACTGCCGCACGCCGAGCGTCAGTGCTTCCTCGATGAAAGGCCGGGCATCCTTGAGCGTGATTCGCTGCAGCCGGTTGTCGCCGGGTCGCGAGCCTTCCAGGCAGAAGGGGCAGCTGAGGTTGCAGGCCGTACCGGTATGCAGCCAGAGCTCATCCAGCGCGTGCGGCTGGATCCAGCCGCGCGGCCTGCCGTCGTCTGTCTGCAGCCAGTGCGCCTCGGTACGGGTCAGCACGTGTCAGTCCTCGTTGCGCGGAGGAGCAGAGCGCGGGCTTGCATCATCCTTGTCGTCGAGGGGCTGGTAGCGGCGGGCCAGCCGGTGCGGCGGAATCCCCAGCGCGTAGCCCAGCGCGAGCAGACGGTTGCCCAGCGTGCGCCGGATCCATCCGTCGCGTTCCCAGCGGCGGGGTGACACGCCGATCTCGGTGGGCATGCAGGCAAAACGGCCCTGGCGGCGCAGGGCACGGACCAGCGGTACTTCCTCGAACAAGGGCACGTCGGCAAAACCGCCGGCTGCATCGTAGGCTGTTCTGGCCGCAAACAGGCCCTGATCGCCGTAGGGTGTGCCGAAGCGCGCACGCAGGTTGATCAGGCCCGCGAGGGCCGTCTTGTACCAGGCCTCGGTGCCGGTGAAACGAAAACCGAAGTAGCCGCCGGCTGAACTCGCCGTGTGCTGCGCCCTGATGAGGGCGAGGGCGTTATCCGGCGGCACCGCATCGGCATGCAGGAACCACAGGATATCGCTGGAGGCGCGCAGGGCACCCGCGTGCAGCTGATGGCCCCGGCCGCGACGGGCGCTGACATACACGCAGCTGAAGCGACGCGCCAGGCTCCGACAGGCGCTGCTGGCACCGCCGTCGACGATCACGATTTCGTCGGGCGGATCTTCAAGGCCATGCAGGCGGTTGAGGAGGCGCGTCAGGGCTTCGTTGTCGGCAACCACCGGGATGATCACGCTGACCGAAGGACCGGCAGCATCGCTGCGCCGCAGGCGCAGGGGCCGTGTGATCTCGAAAATATTGCTTGCCGCACTCATGATCGCTGCGCTGCTGTTCCTCTAGCCCGGGGAGTATCCCAGACTGCAGAGCTTCCGGTACAGGATCCGGCGTGCCGGGCGCACATCGGTACGCAGGTCGGCACAGAGTCGCTGCAGGTCTGTTGCCAGATCCACGTCATAACGCACGGGTTGCAGCGTCGCCACATCCAGTCCTTGCGCAACGCAGTGCGCGGCCAGTGCAGCGCACAGCTGGTCGCTGCTCCATGGCAGACCAGCGAGTTCCGGCCACGGGCATCGCGCACCCATCAGTGTGACGCCGCCATCCAGGGCAGGGGCCAATACCACATCGTGATGCATCAGGGCCTTGCGTGCTGCGGCATAGTCCGCCTCGCTCAGCACCGGTGCGTCGCTGCCCACATAGATGACGGCACCTGGCTGCGTCGCCCGCACCCTGCAATCGATGCCCTGCAGCCGCTCGCCGAGATTTCCGGCCGTCTGCGGGATGATCGTCGCGGATCTGGGCAGCAGCGTAGCGGCCCAGTCGGCGTCTTCTGCTTCTGACGGCGCAAGTACCACGGGCCCCGGCCAGCTGCGGGCATCTTCGAGGGTTGTGGCGAGCAGCAGCGTGGCAATTTCCGCCGCTTGCGCCGTACCGATCTCGGCAGCCAGGCGTTGTTTGCCGGTGCCGATGGCCGGGCGACGGCAGAAAACGACCAGTACGGCAGGCCTGTGCTGTGCAGCTGACATGCCAGCAGCATAGCGGCTGTCCCCGGTCGGTCGGGTTCTGTTTTCCGGGACCTGAAACCCGGCTTGTCAAGCCCCAAAATCGACGCGCTTCCGGGCTTTTATGCGTCGCAACAGGCACCGGGCGCCTAGTCCGGGAGGGGGCTGCAAGTCAATGTAAACAGGTAGATAGCTCATACCTGAAGGGCATAAGTGCCGCATGTCAAAGGTCCGGCAGATTCCGGGGTGCAGTGTCGGATCAGTTGTATATACTTCTGACCTGCCTGCTGAACGAAGCGCCGCCTTTTTACCCCAGAGCAATAATCCGCGACCGGTAAAAAAGGCGCCCAGGCAGGATCTTCCAGATTCTTGTTGGCCCGGTTTCGCACTTGTCACCGGACTGACACCACCGGTCAGGCCCGGCGGTCCGAATCGCAGTCTGGTCACCAGTCCCGTGTCGGGG
>JAHDYN010000253.1 GCA_023383735.1 Gammaproteobacteria bacterium
CGGCCGCCATGGTCAATCGCCTATGGCCTCAAGCTGCTCGGGAACGCCGCCAAATCGCCGCTGCCGATGACCGAAGAGGTCCAGCACCGCACCCAGCTCCTCCGCATTGAAGTCCGGCCACAGGGTGTCGGTGAAATGCAGCTCGGTATAAGCCAGATCCCACAGCAGGAAGTTGGAGATGCGCCGTTCGCCGCCGGTACGGATCAGCAGGTCCGGAGCCGGCAGCCCGGCCAGTGCACGATGCCTGTCGATCAGCGATTCATCGACATCGGCAGGATCCAGGTCGCCAGCCCGCACCTTGTGGCCTATGCGCCGCACGGCCTGGACCATGTCCCACTGGCCGCCGTAGGCGACTGCAAGCACGAGGGTCATGCGTGAATTGGCTGCTGTGCGCGCCTCGGCATCTGCCATGCGCTTGCGCAGAATCGTCGGCAGACTGTCGCGCGCGCCGATGAAGCGCAGCTGGATGCCGTTTTCGTGCAGGGCATCCACCTCCCGCTGCAGGACTTCGACGAACAGGCGCATGAGCGCATCCACCTCGCCCGGCGGCCGCTTCCAGTTCTCGCTGCTGAAGGCAAAGAGCGTCAGCACCTTTACCTGCCGGGATGCACAGGCCTCGATGACGGCCCGTGCGGCCTTTACCCCGGCACGGTGCCCGGCATGACGCGGACGCCCGTGCGAATTGGCCCAGCGCCCGTTCCCGTCCATGATCATCGCCACATGGGTGGGCCGTATCAGCTGGAAATTACTGCTGCTATTCATCAGCGCTCAGGTGCAGACCGGGTGCCAAAAACCGATCAGAACTCCATGATTTCCTTCTGCTTCTCATCCGAGATCTTCTCGATCTCGGCGACGTGCTTGTCGGTGAGCTCCTGGATCATCGCCTCGCCCTGATGCTCCTGATCCTCGTTGATCAGCTTGTCCTTCAGCAGCTCCTTGATGTCGTTGATTGCGTCGCGCCGGACATTGCGTATCGCCACCCGGCCCTGCTCGGCTTCCTGCCGGACCATCTTGGCGAGATCCCGGCGGCGATCTTCGGTAAGCACCGGCAAGGGCACGCGGATCACCATGCCGGCACTGCGCGGCGTCAGGCCCAGATTGGCGCTCATGATGGCCTTCTCGATGACGGCCACCATCGGTTTTTCCCAGGGCGTTACCGTCAAGGTCCGTGAGTCTTCGATCGCGACGTTGGCAGTCTGCGTCAGCGGAACACTGGCCCCGTAGTAGTCCACCATCAGATGCTCGAGCAGGCTCGGGTGTGCCCGACCAGTGCGGAGCTTGCGCAATCCCTGCGCCATCGACGCCACGCACTTCGCCATGCGCTGATCGGCATCCTTCCTGATCTCATTGATCACGCCATTTCCTCCGGCCTCCAGACGCCTACCCGGTCACCAGGGTGCCAACGTTTTCGCCACGTGCGAGACGCACCAGCTCGCCAGCCCCGTTCAGATTGAACACGCGGATCGGCACATGATTCTCGCGGCACATGACGACCGCCGTGGTATCCATGACATTCAGCTTGTCGGCAATCACCTGATCGAAACTCAGCTGGTCGTAGCGCACGGCCCCGGGATTGTTTACCGGATCAGCGGTATAGACGCCATCGACCTTGGTGCCCTTTACGAGCACGTCGGCATCGATCTCGATGGCACGCAATGCTGCAGCGCTGTCCGTGGTGAAAAACGGATTGCCGGTACCCGCTGCAAAGATGGTAACCCGGCCCTTTTCCAGGTGCCGGATCGCGCGACGCCGGATGTAGTCCTCGCAGACCTCATGGATCTGCAGCGCCGACATGACGCGGGCATGCGTGCCCATGCGCTCAAGGGCGTCCTGGAGAGCCAGTGAATTGATGACCGTCGCCAGCATCCCCATGTGGTCGCCGGTAACGCGATCCATGCCGGCCCGGGCGAGTCCCGCACCACGGAAGATGTTGCCGCCGCCAATCACGATGCCGAGCTGCACGCCGAGCGCCACGACTTCCTTCAGCTCGGCGGCAATGCGCGACAGCACAACCGGGTCGATGCCGTAGTCGCCGCCGCCCATGAGCACCTCGCCGCTGAGCTTCAGCAGAATGCGCCGGTAGAGCAGACGAGTCTCGTTCATGCGATCAAAACCGTGCGATGTCCGTTGGGGCAGAGGCGAAATCCCGGCGATTCTACCGGATTTGCTGCCCTGCGAGGTTAACAGCAGGACAGGCTTGCGACGTACCGCACAATCGCCACCGGCGCCATACCCGCCGGTCGGCCGAAGACTCAGGCACCGGAATTCATGGCAGCGACGGCTTCAGCGATATTCTCGGACTTCTTCTCGATGCCCTCACCCACTTCAAGGCGCACAAATCCCTGTACCCGGGCGCCCCGCTGCTTGAGCAGTTTTTCGATGGAAATATCCGGATCCTTGACGAAGGACTGCCCGAGCAGGACGATTTCATTCAGGTACTTGCGCAACCGGCCCTCGACCATCTTGGCCACGATCTCGGCCGGCTTGCCTTCCGCCTGGGCCTGCTCGGAGAGTATGCGGCGCTCGTTGGCGCGGATATCCTCAGGCACCTCATCGGCCGACAGGTACCGCGGGCTGCTCGCCGCGATATGCATGGCGAGGTCCCTGCCAAGATCTGCATCACCACCCACCACATCGACCAGCACGCCAATCCGCGTACCGTGGAAATAGCTGGCGAGCTGGCCACTCGGCCGGACGTAGGCAAGGCGGCGCACGCCGATGTTTTCCCCGATCTTGGCGACCAGATCACGCCGGGCCTCCTCCAGCGTCCGTCCATCGCCAGCCGCCACGGCCATCAGTTCGTCGACGGTCGCCGGTTGCTGCGCCGCTGCCAGGTCCACGGCCAGACGGGCAAAGCGCTGGAAATTATCATCCTTGGCAACGAAGTCGGTTTCGCAGTTGATCTCCATGATTGCCGTGACATCCCCCTTGGGGCTTGCAGCAGTCATGATCTGGCCTTCGGCAGCAATCCGTCCGGCTTTCTTGTCGGCCTTCGCCTGTCCGCGGGTGCGCAGCAGTTCCTGCGCCGCATCGATCGCGCCATCAGCATCGACCAGTGCCTTCTTGCACTCCATCATGCCGGCGCCAGTGCGCTCGCGCAGTTCTTTCACCAGGCTTGCGGAAATCGTCATGACTACTCTCCAGATTCATGTACGGGGGGCCATGCAACATGCATCGCCCTGATAGTGCACGACGGCACCGGAAAAACAGCCGGGCTGCAACAAGCAGCCCGGCATGCGGCAGACTGGCCGATGAACTCAGGCCTCTGCGTCGGTCTGCTCGCCTGAAGGCGCTGATTCCGCCGCTGGTTCTGCCGCTGCTTCGGGCTCGGCGCTGGCAGCCGTGCTGCGTGCTGCAGCCGGTTTGCGCGGGGCCCGCCGGGCCGTACCCGCCCGTTTGCCTTCCGGGTTGGCCCGCGGGCGCCCGTCGGCATCAAGCTCGACAAAATCATCTTCACCGATCGGCAGGGCAGGAATCGCAGACTGGCCCGCGATGACGGCATCGGCGATCGCAACCGCATACAGCTCGGCAGCACGCATCGCATCGTCATTCCCAGGCACCATGTACTGGACGCCTTCCGGCGACGAGTTGGTGTCGACGATGCCCACCACCGGGATGCCAAGCTTGTT
>JAHDYN010000254.1 GCA_023383735.1 Gammaproteobacteria bacterium
TTTGGTTGTGGGAAAAGCTATCAGACCTTCGAGTTGCATCATCTGCTGACCACGATCTGGCAGCGGGAGGTCGAGATCGTCGGGCTCGACCTGAAAGCGGAGGTGGTACGCGACTGCCAGCGCATTGCGGAAAAGCTGGGTTGTACCGGCCTGCGCTTCGAAGCGGGAGATATTGCCGGCTATACGCCGCCCGGAGGCGTGGATCTCGTGGTGACACTGCATGCCTGCGATACAGCCAGCGATGCAGCGCTTGCCCAGGCCATGGGCTGGAAAACGCAGGTCATTCTTGCGGCACCGTGCTGCCAGCATGAAATCGCCGGCCTGCTTTCGGCTGAACTGCTGCCCGGCATGCTGGGTTTCGGGATTCTCAAGGAGCGATTCGCGGCGCTGGCAACCGATGCGCTGCGTGCGGCGATCCTGGAACGCGCCGGATACCAGACACAGATCGTCGAGTTCATCGACCTTGAGCATACGCCCAAGAACCTGCTGCTTCGGGCGGTCCGCCGGCAACGACCGGACCCGGCGGCTGCCGCGGCATTCGGGCAGCTGAAAAAACAGCTCGGCATCGCGGAATTCAGCCTTGAGCGCCTGCTGGCCTCGCCACCTGACTGATCGCTGCGCGCGTGTCTGTCGATGATCTCAGCCTGAGCCTCAGCCCCATCGGGTTCCTCAGGACTGCAGCCGCCAGCAAGGTCGAGGCCCCACGACAGCCGGGTGCTGCGGCGGGGGTGAGAGGGCGCATAGAACTGCTGCCGGGCCGCAACTTCGAGCACGCGCTGCAGGATCTCGAGGGCTGGGAGCGCATCTGGGTGCTGTTCTGGTTTCATCAGAACAGCACATGGCGCCCCAAGGTTCTGCCCCCGCGGAGCACAACCGGGCGCAAGGGAGTATTTGCCACACGTGCGCCGTACCGCCCGAACCCGCTCGGGCTTTCGGCCCTGAGGCTCGATGGCATCGATGGACTCACGGTGCATGTAGAGGGCGTCGATATGCTGGATGGAACACCCGTTCTGGATATCAAGCCCTACGTGCCATATACCGACGCCTGGCCTGCCGCCCGGAGCGGCTGGCTTGAGGTTGCGGTGCCGGACCACGGCAGGGGCGGGGCAGCTGCCGATCCGGTCGTTGCCTACCAGCTCAGCTTTGCTGCTGCGGCAACGGAGCAGGCCAGATGGATCGAGGCACGTACCGGATTGCCGATCCGCGAGCGGATCATGGCAATTCTGTCAATCGGACCGGCACCGCACCCCTACCGCCGCATACGACGTGATGGTGACGCCTTTCGTCTCGCCGTCCGCGAATGGCGGGTTCGCTTCAGGGTGGCGGGGCGGCAGGTGACGGTGGAGGAGATAGGCTCCGGCTTCCGTGCCGCACAGCTGGCCTCACCCGGAGACGATATCGTCGAGGCGCACAGGGCCTTCGTACGGGCGTTCTGCTCCTGATCGCCTGGCATCCACCCGTCTGTCATAACGTGAATGGGGTCACAGGCAGCTGAGCAGGATGACCCTAACCTGCCCTTGGCAAGACAGAAGCTGTGACGGAGTGGGGCCATTTTCGATTTCCTGTCAGTGTTTGACCGATTGCGGCGGCCGGCCAGTCGACGCGAAGAGGCTTACCGCAGCGTGGACCCGCGGGATAACTTCTATCAATCCTCGGCTTTTTTTCCGATGCCCTTCGCGCTGGTCACTACTGTCAGCGAGATGGGGCACACTTCCATCGGGCCGTATTCGCTGTGTTTTCCGCTGGACATCATCGAAGAACCTGCAATGCTGCTGGTGGCCAGGGCTGGGTCCAATACCTCAACCAATCTGCGGAATGGCAGCAAAGTCGCGCTGAACTTCATCGAGTTCAAAAAGAGCTGGCTGAGACATGTGGTCAATCTCGGCTACCCGGGGCTGGACGCGGTGGAGAAAATGAAGGGCATTCCCTTCTCGCTGACCAGAAGCCCGAATGCCAGGTATGCCGATGACCCGGGCTATCCGCTGATCATGCAGGACGCCTTTCAGGTGTTCGAGTGCGAGGTGGATGGCCGCTTCCGGTATGAGCCCAGGCGGGCAACCGACCCCACCGCCGTTGAAAGCTACTGGTGTCTGAAGGTTACCAACATCCTGCTCAAGGAATCAGCCCATACGCGACTGGTTGAGCAGAAGGAATTTCCGGATGTGCCGATCTCCTATGGCTTCCGACACAATGACGCCGGCGATGCGCGGTTTTTCTTCTGTTCGCACAACAAGCCCTTTGCCGTACCGGTTCCGAAGCCGGAGGGTGCCAGGACCAGCCACATCTACTATGTGGCGAACAAGATCGACCCGGAAGTGCGCTTCAACGAGGACGCGTGCGGACTGCTGGTCGATGTGCCGGGTGTATTCCTGAAAGTCGCACTGAAAGGCATCGTCAAGGAAGCCAAAGCAGAGGGCGTGACGATGGTGGATACCGAGTTCATGAAGAAGTGCAACGCCAGGCGCAAGGCGGCCTGAATCGTCTAGTTGCCCCGCAACGAGGCAGTTGCTACGGGTACAAACGCTGCCGTATCGATTCGCGAGTACTTCACTTCCACGATGCTCAGTTCTTCGGTGCCGCCCGGTGCATGGAAGACCAGCGTGTCGCCGGGGCGTGCCTTGAGCAGGGTACGGGCGAGGGGTGAGATCCAGCTGATCCGGCCGCGTGCCAGGTCGATTTCGTCCACGCCGACGATGGTGACCGTATGCAGGACACCGGACTGGCCCGTGTAGCTGACCGTGGCCCCGAAAAAAACCTGGTTGGCACGATCACCACGCGGCTGCTCCGGGTCGATCACTTCGGCCAGATCGATGCGCTTGCGGAGAAAACGAATGCGGCGGTCGATCTCGCGCAGACGTCGCTTGCCATACTGATAGTCGGCATTCTCGCTGCGATCACCGTTGCCGGCCGCCCATGAAACGACGGCAGTCACCGCGGGCCGCTCCTTGTGCAGCAGGTACTGCAGTTCGTCCTTGAGGCGCTGGAGGCCGCCAAGGGTTATGTAGTTCCTGGTCCCGGCGGGGAGTGTCAGCGCGAGCGTTCCTGCGCCGGCGCCATCATCGTCCTCGTCATCGGGATCAGGTTCCCGGGTAAATGCCTTGCTCATTCATCGTTCCCGATTCCCTGTACCAGCTTACGCCACGGAGAGCCCGCATGGGCCTGCCATCTGGTATAAACACACCCCCCCCAAGCATCTGGAGTCGCGCCGTGGCTGCAAAACAGTATTCGAATCCACCCGCCATGCAGGTGGAAACCAACCGTACCTACAAGGCTGTCATTGAAACGGCCCGCGGCAACATAGAAATCGAGTTGTTCCCCGAGCACGCACCCAAAACGGTGAACAACTTCGTGTTTCTGGCCTGTGAGGGCTTTTACGATGGTGTGGTTTTTCACCGCGTGATCGCCGATTTCATGATTCAGGGCGGCGATCCGACCGGCAGTGGGCGCGGCGGCCCCGGCTACCGTTTTGAAGACGAGTTCGAGGGGAACCCCTTGCGTCATGAGCGCGGGGTGATTTCCATGGCCAATGCCGGACCCGGCACCAATGGCAGCCAGTTCTTCATCACCCACGGCCCGCAACCCCACCTGGACGGCAGGCATACCGTCTTTGGCAAGGTCAGCAAGGGT
>JAHDYN010000255.1 GCA_023383735.1 Gammaproteobacteria bacterium
CGTGCAGGATGCCATCAAGGCTCGCGAGGATCGCGAGCGCCTGTCCTTCGAGGCCCAGGCCTACGCCAATGACGTTGTCCCAAGGGCCCGCGGTGAGGCGGTTCGCCGCCAGCAGGATGCCGAGGGCTACCGTGCCCGGGTGGTTGCCGATGCGCAGGGTGAAGCCGCGCGCTTCGAGTTGCTGCTTGGCGAGTACAAGAAGGCGCCGGAAGTGACCCGTCGGCGCCTTTACCTGGAGGCGATGGAGGAGATCTACGGCGCTTCCAACAAGGTCCTGGTCGATTCCGGCAATGGCAACAACCTGCTCTACCTGCCCGTCGACAAGATCCTGGAGCAGAGGCGCAACAATACGGCGGTACCGACACCACGCGATTCAGCTCCGCCGACCGCAGTGAAGCCTGCGGCAGGCGCATCGGGTGATCGCGCAGACCTGCGCACCAGGGGGGCGCGCTGATGAATATCCGCACACTTTTGCCAGCCGGCATACTTGCGCTGGTGGCTGCAATCAGCATGTCGGTCTATACGGTTGATGAGCGCGAGTTGGCCATCAAGTTCCGGCTGGGCAAGATCATCGAGACCGATATAGCGCCCGGACTGCATTTCAAGATGCCGTTCATCAACAATGTCCTGAAGTTTCCGCGCCCGATCCTGACGCTGACAAACCCCCAGGAACTGTTCCTGACCTTCGAAAAGAAGAACCTGCTTGTCGATTTCTTCGTCAAGTGGCGAATCGTGAACGTTGCCGAGTACTACCGTGCGACCGGTGGTGATGAGGCACTCGCTGCCCAGCGCATGCTCGAAATCGTCAAGGACGGCATTCGCGGTGAGTTCGCCAAGCGTACCGTTCCGCAGGTGGTGACAGCCGAGCGTCGCGAACTGCTCGACAACATGCTGAGCAATGCCCGCGAGAATGCCCTGCAGCTTGGCATCCAGGTTGTCGATGTGCGCGTGAAGCGCACCGAGTTCCCCGAGCAGGTCAGCGACTCCGTCTTCGACCGGATGCGGCAGGAGCGGGCTCGTACGGCATCGGAGTTGCGCGCACAGGGCGCCGAGGCTGCCGAGCAGATCCGCGCCGAGGCTGACCGCCAGCGCACGGTGACGCTGGCCGAGGCCTATCGGGATGCCGAAAAGGTTCGCGGTGCCGGCGATGCAGAAGCCGCGAGGATCTATGCCGAGGCCTACCGCAAGGACCCGGACTTCTTCGCTTTCACGCGCAGTATCCAGGCCTATCGACGCTCCCTGGGCAAGGAGAATGACCTGCTGCTGCTGGACAGCAACGACGACTTCTTCCGCTTTATGCAGAAGGCTGACGGCACGCGCTGAACGGGGCAATTGCGGTGGGAAAATGTGTCATCGTCATCGGTACCCAGTGGGGTGACGAGGGCAAGGGAAAGATTGTCGACCTGCTGACCGAACAGGCCCAGGCCGTGGTGCGGTTTCAGGGCGGGCACAATGCCGGTCATACCCTGATAATCGGTGGCGAAAAGACCGTCCTGCATCTGATTCCGTCCGGGATACTGCGACCGGACGTGACCTGTGTCATCGGCAACGGCGTTGTCGTTCATCTGCCGTCATTGCTGAAGGAGATCGATGCGCTGGAGCAGCGCGGGATCTCTGTCGCAAACCGCCTGAAGATCAGCCCGGCCTGTCCCCTGATTCTGCCCAGCCATATCGCGCTCGACCAGGCCCGTGAGCAGGCTCGCGGGATACGCGCGATCGGCACGACTGGTCGCGGAATCGGTCCGACCTACGAAGACAAGGCCGGCCGTCGCTCGCTGCGCATGGCCGATCTCTTCGACGAAAGGCGTTTCTCCGAGCAGCTCGCCGAGGTGATGGAGCTGCACAATTTCATGCTGAGCAACTACTACCACGCCGAGGCAGTGAGCGTGGAGGCGACGCTGGCGCAGTGGTTGTCGATGGCGGAACGGTTGAAGCCGTTGGTGTTTGACACCGTTGCCTACCTGGACGACCTGCGGCGCAGCGGGGCTCGCCTGATGTTCGAGGGTGCCCAGGGGGCGCTGCTGGATATCGATCACGGCACGTATCCCTATGTCACCTCGTCGAATACGGCGGCGGGCTGCGCTGCCAGCGGTTCCGGCATCGGTCCGGCGAATTTCGACTATGTGCTCGGCGTGGTGAAGGCATACGCCACCCGCGTTGGTGGCGGGCCGTTCCCCACCGAACTCTTCGATGAAACCGGTGAACGACTCGCACGCGTCGGTATTGAGTTCGGCTCCACAACGGGCCGGCCGCGGCGCTGTGGCTGGTTCGATGCAGTGACTGTCCGGCGCGCCGTGATCAACAGCAGCATCACGGGCCTATGTGTCACCAAGCTGGATGTGCTGGATGGCCTGCCGTCCGTCAAGGTCTGTACCGGCTACCGGCTCGATGGAAAGGTGCATGCGCATCCACCGCTCATCGTGGATCGTTACGCCGACGTGGAGCCGGTGTATGAAGAGTTTCCGGGCTGGTCCGAGTCGACTCTGGGCGCGCGCAGCCTGGACCAGTTGCCGGCAACCGCACAGAACTATCTCCGCCGTCTCGAGTCCATTGTGGGTATTCCTGTCGATATGGTCTCTACTGGCGCGGATCGTGATCACAACATCATCCTGCGCCACCCCTTTGACTGACGAGGTCTGAGCCATGCTCCGCGTCCGCATCCAGTCCCGTACGCGCCTGGTTGCGGGCGGCCGGGGTACCCGCTGGAAGCTGCCGGTGCTTGCGTTGCTGGCTGCCGTGCTGCTGGGCGGCTGCGTGGTACGGATTGCCTATGGGCAGCTCGACTGGCTCACGCGCTGGTACGTCGACAGCTACTTCGACCTGAACACCGACCAGGAGCGCCTGGCACGCGAGCTCATCGGACGCAGTCTTGCCTGGCACCGTGCGACCGAGTTGCCGCAATACGCCGATTACCTGCGCGAGTTGCGTGCGGGGCTTTCGGGTCCGGTAAGCGCCGGGTTCATCGCCCGGCAGTACGCCGTCACGCTGGTGATCTGGGACCGCACGCTGCGACAGATCTCGCCGGACATCGCACGACTGCTGCTGGCACTGGACGACGAGCAGATCGGTGAATTCTTTGTCGAACTGGAAAAGCGGAATGCCGAGCTGGCCGAGGAGTACTCGGGACAGGCGCCGGAAGCCAGGCGCAAGAAACAGGACCGCAGCATCGTGCGCGCCTTCCGCTGGTTTGTCGGCACGCTGAGCCGCGACCAGGAGGCTGTCATCGCGTCTTATACGGCAGGAATGCACGACCTCACCGAGCAGTGGCTGCAGTGCCGGGAGGTGTGGCAGTCAGCCTTTCGCGACCTGCTGGAAGACCGGTCCACCAATCCGGAGTTTGAAAAGCAGCTGACAAACCTGCTGCTCGATCCCAACCAGTTTGACGGCGTCGAATACCGGCAGCTCGTCGCTGCGAACCGCGAGATCGCCTTTGCGATGACCGCGGATGTGCTGTCCTCGCTGAGCGGCAAACAGCGCAAACATCTGGATGACCGGCTGTCCCGCCTGGCCAGGGATTTCGATGAGCTTGCCATCGCCCCTGCCAGGTAGCATCGATGTCGCACGATGCCGGCAGGGGAGTCTTCGCGGTGGTGCCGAGGAAAGGACT